>JBJOKP010000153.1:0-6077 GCA_046046045.1 Pseudomonadota bacterium
ATCCACATCATTGCCGGCAGCTTCATCCTGCTGTCGCTCGCCCTGGGCGTGAGCGCCAGCCCTCTCTACGTCAGCCCCTGGTTCCTGGCCTTCACCGCCTTCGTCGGCGCCAACCTCTTCCAGTACGGCATCACCAACCTCTGCCCCATGGGCTGGATGCTGCGCAAGCTGGGCGTGCCTGACGCCTGCCGGGCCCGGACCTGAGCCGGGTCACCTTTCCACCACGGAATCTGCCTGGTCCCCACCCGCACGCAGGCCACGCCATGACAATGTCCGCCGACACCCCTCTTCTCGACGCGCCGGCCGCCCCGGCGCCGGACTGCACCATGGCCACCCTGCAAGACCAAGCCAGCCGTACTGATCTCATCAACCGCCTCAAGCGCGCCGAAGGCCAGCTGCGCGGCATCCAGCGCATGATCGACGAAGGTGAAGCCTGCCTCGACATCGCCAGCCAGATGGCCGCCGTGCGCAAGGCCCTGGACAGCGCCTATGTGCGCATGACCGTGTGCTTCATGCAGCAGGAACTGCAGCAGCGCCTGGGCAGCGAGGTGGCCGCGCCGGAAACGCTCAGCGGCATGTTCGACGACATGCAGACCCTGCTGGGCAAGGTGCGCTGAGGCAGGGCCCAGGACCAGGACCGGTTGCCGGTGGCACCTTGCCGAGCGGCCGGACCGCCCTGGCGCCAGCCCCCATTCCCACCGTCCCCGAGGACCCCGCCATGAGTGACCATCCCCAATCCCTGAGCCTGCGCCAGCTGGGCGACTACCGCTTCGAGGCCGATTTCGGCGCCGGCATCCCGCCGGTCGTGTTCGATGAGCCCGCGCCCCTGGGCAGCGGCAGCGGCGCCTCGCCGGTGCAATTGCTGGCCGCCGCGGTGGGCAACTGCCTGTCGGCCTCGCTGCTGTTCGCCCTGCGCAAGTTCAAGCAGGCACCCGATCCCATCCGCTGCGAGCTTTCCGCCACCACCGGTCGCAATGCCGAGAACCGCCTGCGCGTGCAGCAGATCGTGGCGCGCATCCATCTGGGTGTGCCCGCTGCCAGCCTGGAGCATCTGGACCGGGTGCTGTCCACCTTCGAGACCTACTGCACCGTCACCCAGACCGTGCGCGGCGCGGTGGACGTGGTGGTCGAGGTGTACGACGCCACCGGGGCTCGCCTGAAGTAGGCGAAGACCTCAGATCTCCGGCCCGGTCCAGCGCGCCATCGCGGTGGGCAGCAGGCGATCCTGTTCGTCGCCGATCCCGGTCTCGGGATCAAGCTCGATGGCCACCTGGGTGCACACGGCGCGGCACAGGGTGGCGACCTTCTCGCTCTCCAGCCGGTAGTAGATCTGGGTGCTGTCACGCCGCTTGCCCAGGATGCCCGCCCGGTACAGCGTGGCCAGATGCTGGGACATGTTGGGCTGCGTGGTGTCGATTTCCTCCAGCAGCTGGCTGACGTTCTTCTCGGTGCTGCACAGGGCGCTGATGATCTTCAGGCGGATGGGCGTGGACAGCAACGAGAACAGCTCGGCCACCGACGAGAACACGGCGTCGGCTTTGATTTCGGGCACTTCGACTTCGGTATTCATCACGCTCCATCCGGCTCTGCCTTCATGCCAGGATGACACGAGGCTGACGCATTATGCGCGTTCGCTGATATACGTGCGAGGTGATACTTCCTCGGCGCCAGTGGATGTCGTCTGTGGTCGACGCAGGCGCCGCAGGTTTCAGGCCCTGGCCACAGGCCTGCCCTTCAGCATGGCCCAGGCTCAATGGAAGCGATAGAAGTCGCGCTGCAGGACGGCCGCCACCGCCGTCACCTCTTCCGGGAACATGCCCAGGTTGAGCTGGGTATTGCAGTATTCGACCATGCCCCGCAACGCGCCCGGCGTGTTGATGCGGCCCAGCGGACGATAGATGCCCGTGCCGTTGCCGCCCGCGTTGCGGGCATGGCACTCCTCGCAGGCGTGTTCCTCGATCAGCTTCTCGCCCAGGCCCAGGTCGGCGCCGGCAAAGATCTCGGTGCCGGGCACCCTGGGCTGGGCGGCATGGGCGGGCCAGAGCAGCAGGCCCGCCAGGGCTGCCCCGCTGGCAAAGACCAGCAGGGCCTTCATGCGGGTCGCCATCGAGACCCGCTCCGCCCGCCGACCTGATCGGATTGCCATACGTTCGTCCTTCAGACCATCTGGCATCGTCATGGCTACTCCTCCTCCATCCAAAGGGAAAGCGGTCTGACCAAGCCAGCCGCCCGGCAGAACCGGAGTATCTGGCCGTCACTCCCAACTGTGCACCGGGTCGGGCCCCAAGCTACAGCAGCCCGTGCGGACAGTACGTCGCCGCCGTGCCGAGGCTCAGCGCTGCGACGGGGCCAGCCTCGCGACATGCCACTGCCGCAGGGCTGCCAGGCCTCCAGCGGCTGTAAGGCCCTGGCTGCCAGGCAAGAGGCAGATGTCCTCTGGCACCAGGTCAACGGGTGCGCGCGGGAAATACACGCTGGGGGTCAGCACAACTGCCAGCCCAGCCGCCCGTGCGGCCGCCGTGCCAGGCGTGGAATCCTCGAAGGCGAGGGCCCGCTCGGCCGTCAGACCCAGCCGTGCCAGGGCATGGAGATAGACCTCCGGATCAGGCTTCTTGCGAGCCACGTCCTCGCCGCAGACCACGGCGCCGAAGCGATCTGCCCACTGGCGGCCGAACCAGCCGCCCAGCAGGGCGGTCACATTGCTGCGGCTGGTGGTGGTGGCGATGGCCTGACGTAGGCCCGCCGCCCAAGCCTCCTCCATCAGCGCCAGCACGCCCGGGCGAGGCGTGATGCGCCCCAGGGCCACGATGTCGGCATAGGCCGCGTTCTTGCGTGCATGGAGTTCGGCCGCCAGCGCCTGGCGCTCGGCAGCAGTCGAGGGGGCGTCCGGGCGGGTCGCCATGTCGTGCAGCAGGCGTTCACGTCCGCCGGTCACATGCAAGAGCTCGCCGTAACGGTCCACGTCCCAATGCCAGCGCAACCCGAAGGACACGAAGGCCTGGTTGAAGGCCAATCGGTGGCCGTCCCGCTCGGTTTCGGCGAGGGTGCCGTCAACATCCCAGATCAGCGCGTCAAGCATGAGGCAAGTTCCTGTGGCGGGACAGCCGGCGGTTCCGGCTCACGCGCCCAACATGGCAGACGGTTCAAGCAGGGCAGCACAAGACGCCCCGGGAAAGACCCGCGGACCGGCACGCGTCGATCAGCGCGGGAAATACATGCGCGCCTTGTCCAGCTTGTAGGACCAGGGCAGGCCGGCGTTCTTCCAGCCATTGACGTCACGGCGGCCTGCCTTGGACATGTCGCCCTCGAAACCATCCACCACGCTGTAGACCCGGGTGTAGCCGTCCTCGCTGAGCCGGGTGGCGGCCCGGCCGGACCGGTCACCGGAGCGGCACATCAGCACCACCACATCCCCCTTGCTCAGCCCCTTGGCAGCCAGGCGGCGAGCCACCTCGGGCACGAAGTCCTGATTGGGCTCCAGCTTGTAGATGCGGCGCTGCTCATCCCAGTCGGTCATCAGTTCGGGATGTTCGACATAGGGCACCAGGGCATCCACGCCGTCCGCCATGCCAACGTACATGGCTTCTGCACGGGTACGCACATCCAGCCACAACACCTTGCCACCCTGCCGGGCCAGGAAGTCGGGCACCTCGCGGGCTTCCAGGTACAGGGCCGGCTTGCTGCGCTTGAGCTCGGGCACGCTGGCTGCATCCAGTGCCAGCGTCGCCTGGGCGATCAGGCCCAGGCAGACGGACAACAACAGCTGGCGCACCAGACGGAGACGGGAGGAACGGTAGATCAGGGCCATGGGAGAGGTGGGTAGGGAATGGCGCCGGACCAGGGGTTGCCTCCGGCATGCAAGTCAGGCTTGATTTTTAGATCAGTATTCACTGATATTCAATCCATGAACACCTGCAGCGGCCTGGGCTGGGCACCGTCGTGGTCTTGACGCCACCTTCCTGGCCCAAGCGCTGCCGTGTCGATCCCGTTCAGAGGTAGCGGGCCACCATCTTTTCCAGCACCACCGGCTTGATCTTCGCCGCCTGGCCCTCGCAGCCAAAGGCCTTGAAGCGCGCCTCGCAGATGCCGCGCGCGGCCTTGGTGGCCGCCACCAGGGCCTTGCGTGGGTCGAACTCGCTGGGTTGCTGGGCAAAGACCTGGCGCATCGCGCCGGTCATGGCCAGGCGGATGTCGGTGTCGATGTTGACCTTGCGCACGCCGCTCTGGATGCCGCGCACGATCTCCTCCACCGGCACGCCGTAGGTCTCCTTGATGTCGCCGCCGTACTGGCGAATGATGGCCAGCCACTCCTGCGGCACGCTGCTGGAGCCGTGCATCACCAGGTGGGTGTCGGGCACCGCGGCATGGATCTGCGCAATGCGGTCGATGGCCAGGATGTCACCCGTGGGCTCGCGGGTGAACTTGTAGGCACCGTGGCTGGTGCCGATGGCGATGGCCAGGGCATCCACACCGGTGCGGGCCACGAAGTCCTTGGCCTCGCTCGGGTCGGTCAGCATCTGGTCGTGGCTGAGCTTGCCCTCGGCGCCCACGCCGTCTTCCTCGCCGGCATCGCCGGTTTCCAGCGAACCCAGGCAGCCCAGCTCACCTTCCACCGACACACCCACCGCATGGGCGATGCGGCAGACATCGGCGGTGACAGCCACGTTGTAGTCGTAGCTCGCCGGAGTCTTGGCATCCTCCTTCAGCGAACCATCCATCATCACGCTGGAGAAGCCCGAGCGGATGGCCTGCACACACACTGCCGGCGAGGCGCCATGGTCCTGGTGCAGCACCACGGGGATGTCGGGGTGGGTCTCGATGGCGGCCAGCACCAGGTGGCGCAGGTAGGCCTCGCCGGCGTATTTGCGCGCCCCCGCGCTGGCCTGCAGGATCACCGGGCTCATCGTGGCCTGGGCAGCCTCCATGATGGAATGCACCTGCTCCATGTTGTTGACGTTGAAGGCAGGCACGCCATAGCCGTGTTCGGCGGCATGGTCGAGCAGTTGACGAAGCGAGATCAGGGCCATGGAAGGTCTCCGGCAAGGGTGAGTAAGCGAGGAAAGAAGGCGTGGAAAGGTGGCGCGTATCGCAGGCGTTCAGCCGAACTGGCTGACCAGGTTCATGTCGTGCGCCCAGGCCAGCACATCGGCCAGGCCGACACCACCGGGCGCGGCGCGCAGGGCCGGTGTCCAGCCCAGGCGCTGGTCCAGGCCGGGGCCGATGGCGATGGCGCCTTCGATGGGCGCATGGGCAAAGTAGTGGCTGCGGGTCACGACCACCGGCACATCGGCCGCCCGGGCCGCGGCAGCGCCGCCGGGTGAATCCTCGATGGCCACGCAGGCCAGGGCTGGAAGGTCCAGCCGCTTGAGCGCGGCCAGGTAGGTGTCGGGTTCGGGCTTGCGCACATCCACATCCTCGCGGCAGACCACGGCCGCGAAATCGCTCGACCAGGACGGGCCGAAGTGCGTGCGCATGAGCGCATCGAGGTTGCTGCGGCTGGTGCTGCTGGTGATGGCCAGGCGCAAGCCGGCCGCCTGGGCCTCGGCCATCAGCTCCTTCACGCCCGGGCGCAAGGAGATGGCTCCCGCCCTGACCCGGTCGGCATACCGTTCGTTCTTGAGCGCATGGACATGCCGGGCCAGTGCAGCGCGCTCGTCGGGGAGCACCGGCGCGCCCTGCTGCCGGGCAATGAAGTGGGCGACCCGCTCCAGGCCACCGGTGATGCGCAGCCAGTCGCCATAGGCCTCCTCGGTCCAGCGCCAGGGCAGGCCCAGGGCCTCGAAGGCCTCGTTGAAGGCAACGCGGTGGCCGTCGCGCTCGGTCTCGGCCAGGGTGCCGTCGACGTCCCACAGCAGGGCTTGGACTCGGGTCATGTGCGGATGCTCCAGAAGCGTGCCCTCGATGCGGGCGGAGCCGGCTTGGACCGGTGCGGGTTGCCGAGGTTCATGCGGCCGCGCGCTTGCTGAGGATCTCGAAGGCCGGCAGGGTCTTGCCCTCCAGCACTTCCAGGAAGGCGCCGCCGCCGGTGGAGATGTAGCCCACGTCCTTCTCGATGCCGTACTTCGCGATGGCCGCCA
>JBJOKP010000154.1:0-6045 GCA_046046045.1 Pseudomonadota bacterium
CGCCGCGCGGGTGCACCTCACCCAGCCGGCGCTGTCGCGCAGCATCCAGGCCCTGGAAGAGGAGCTGGGCCAGACCCTGGTCGACCGCATCGGCAAGCGCCTGGAGCTCAGCGCCGCCGGACGCGAACTGCTGGGCCGCGCCCAGGCCCTGATCGCCGATGCAGCCGAGTTCGAGGCCCAGGCCCGCCGCCTGGCCAGCGGCCAGGGCGGCCAGCTGCGCGTGGGCCTGGGCTCTGGCCCGGCCGTGCTGCTGATGGACGCCCTGCTGGACGAGGCCGCCCGGCGCGGCCCGGCCTGGCGGATGGAGCTGGCACAGGGTGCGGCCGACCTGCTGCTGCACCGCCTGCGCGCCCGCCAGCTCGACGCCCTGGTGGTGGACCTGCGCTCGCTGCCGCCGGCGGCCGACCTGTTCGTCGACACCGTGCATGAACTGCCCGGGGCCTACCTGGTGCGGCCCGGCCATCCCCTGCTGGCGCGCGTGGCGCAGCAGGGCGCCCTGCCCTATGCGGCGCTGGCGGACTGGCCGCTCGCCTCCACCCCGCTGTCGGACGATGTGGCCCGCCTGCTCATCGCCCGCTACGGCCCGGCCGCCAACCCGGCCCAGGCAGTGGCCCTGCGCTGCGACGACCTGGGCCGCCTCATCCGTCTCACCCAGCGCAGCGAGGCCGTGCTGCTCGCGGTGCGTGCCTGCGCGCCGGATCTGGTCGAGCTGCCGCTGGACCCGCCCATCCAGGCCACCGCCCGCCTGGGCCTGGTCACCCTGGCACGACGCGGCCTGCCGCCTGCCGTCGGGCTGCTGCGCGAGCTGATGGCGCAGCACCTGGGCCCGGCCCCACGCTGAACTGACGCTGATCAAGTCCAGCGCGCAGCGCTGTCTCAAGTGGCCGGGACCACTGGCCGAAAGCTGAATCGCCACGGAAAGGCGGACCTTTTCCGCCCGCCCCAGTTCGGGGCGGCGGCCTAGTCTGTCCTTCCCGATCCGAGCTTCAGTTTTTCCAGGTTCGGCAGCCTGCCGCTGCCCCTGTGCCTGGCAACCCGTCATCCGTGTGGAGACCGCCTTGCAGCGCCCAGCCCCCCATCTTTCCGCCACCGGTGCCGCGCGCGCCGCAGCCCGCCCCGCCCTGTCCACCCTGGCCCTGGGCCTGGCCAGCCTGCTGCTGGCCGCCTGCGCCCAGCTGCCCCCCATCAGCCCGCACACGGCCGACGAACACCAGGCCCGCGCCGGGGCCGACGGCCAGTCGCTGCAGAAGGACGTGCTGCCGGTGGGCGCCAGCCTGAGCCTGGACGAGGCCATCGCCCGGGCCCTGAAGTTCAACCTCGACCGCCGCGCCCGCCAGATCGAGGAAGCCCTGGCCCTGCGCCAGTACGAGGCCGGCCGCTACGACATGCTGCCCCGCCTGGTGGCCCAGGCCGGCTACAGCAACCGCGACAGCAACCGCCTGGCCCGCAGCGTCAATGCCAGCACCGGCCAGACCCTCGGCGTGGATCCGTCCATCTCGCAGTCGCGCGAGCATGTGCTCTCCCAGCTCGACCTGACCTGGAACCTGCTGGATTACGGCCTGGCCAGATACGCCAGCGAGCAGAACGGCGACCGCGTGCTGGCCGCGGCCGAACGCCGCCGCAAGGCCACCCACCAGCTGGTGCAGGACGTGCGCGTGGCCTACTGGCGCGCCGCCAGCGCCCAGCGCCTGGCCGCCGAGGTGAAGGCCACCCTCAAGCTGGCCGACGAGGCCCTGGCCGATGCCCGCAGCGCCGAGCAGGAACGCCTGCGCTCGCCCCTCGACTCGCTGCGCTACCAGCGCCAGCTGGTGGAGAACATGCGCCTGCTGGAGAGCATCCAGGCCGAGCTGGTGACCGCCCGCTTCGAGCTGGCCGGCCTCATCAACGCGCCGGTGATGCAGCAGATCCAGCTCAGCAGCATCCCGGTGCTGGACACCCCGCCCGGCCTGCTGGACCAGACGCCCGAGCAGCTGGAGACCCTGGCCCTGGCCCAGAACCCCGACCTGCGCGAGCAGGCCTACCAGCGCCGCATCGCCGCCGTGGAGGTGCACAAGGTGCTGGCACGCGCCTATCCCAACCTCAGCCTGAGCCTGGGGTCGCGCTACGACACCGACAGCTTCCTGGTGCACCGCAACTGGAACGAGGCCGGCGTGCAGGTCTCCTACAACCTGCTCAACCTGCTGGCCCTGCCCACCCAGCAGCAGGCCGCCGAGGCCGCCGTCACCCTGGCCGACCAGCGCCGCCTGGCCGCCCACCTGGCCGTGCTGACCCAGCTGCACGTGGCCCGCATGCAGCTCGAAGGTGCGCGTCAGCAGTTCGACCGCGCCGACACCCTCTGGCAGCTGGACGACAAGATCATGGACCAGCTGACCCGTCGCGAGCAGGCCCAGGCCGGCTCCAAGCTGGAGCGGGTGGCCGCCCAGACCACCACCATCGTCAGCCTGCTGCGCCGCTACCAGGCCCTGGCCCAGGCCAATGCCGCCACCAGCCGCCTGCAGGCCACCCTGGGCATCGACCCCCTGCCCGACAGCAGCGACGAGCTGAGCCTGGAGCAGATCGCCGCCCAGGTGCGCACCCGCCTGCTGGGCTCGTGATGCAGCCCCACCGGGCGTCGACCACGAACTTTCCCACCCGCAACGGCCACGCTGGCGCCACCGCGCCGAGGTGATGTCATGACCCTGCTGCATCGTGCCCCCTCCTTGCCCGCCGTGTCGGCGCGCTTCGGCGCCCGCCCGGCCCGCGCCGACGGCCTGCCGCTCTGGTGGGCCATCACCCTGATCGCCACCCTGGCGGCCGTGCTCAGCCTGGCCAGCGAGGTGGCCCTGGCCCAGCAGGCCAAATCGCAGAGCCTGGTGCCGGTGCGGCTGGATCCCGAGCCGGCCCATCCGCTGACCGCGCCGGTGGCCGCCCCGGCCGCCCCGTCCACCTCCGCGGCGCCCGTCGCCCTGCCGCGCGGCAGCGAGCCCGAGCTGCGCGCCCAGCTCACGCCGCGCCGCTACACCACGCTGGCGGCCGAGATCGGCGCCCGCATCCAGCGGCTGCCGGTCACCGAAGGCGGCGAGATCCGCGCCGGCGACCTGCTCATCGGCTTCGACTGCAGCCTGCAGCAGGCCCAGCGCCAGCGAGGCCAGGCCACGCTGGATGCTGCCGAGAAGCTGCTGGCCACCCAGCGCCGCCTGGCGGAACTGGGCGCCACCGGCCGCCAGGAGCAGGACCAGGCCGAGGCCGAGGTGCTCAAGACCCGCGCCGAGCTGGCCCAGGTCGACGTCATGCTCGCCAAGTGCGAGATCCGCGCCCCCTTCGATGGCCGCGTGGCCGAGCAGAAGGTGCGCGAGCAGCAATACGTCCAGCCCGGCCAGACCCTGCTCGAGGTGCTGGACGACAGCGTGCTGGAGATCGAATTCATCATGCCCTCGCGCTGGCTGGCCAAGGTGCGCGCCGGCAGCACGGTGCAGATCGCCATCGACGAGACCGGCAAGACCTATGCCGCCAAGGTGCAGCGCCTGGGCGCCCGGGTCGACCCGGTCAGCCAGTCCATCAAGGTGGTGGCCGCCATCGACGGCCATCCGCCCGAACTCATCGCCGGCATGAGCGGCCGCGTGCTGGTCAGGCGCACGCCCTGACCTCATGCGCTCGCTTTCCCGCCTCCGGCCCGCCCCTCGCCTGCCCCATCCGGCCGGCCGGGCGGGCCGCGGCCTGTCCGCCCTGGCGCGAACCGCCCACGCCTGAACCGAACTCTCTCCAAGACCCTGGTGACCACCATGAGCCGCACCCAGAAGAACACCCCCTGGAAGAAGCACCACACCGCCCATCCGGCCCGCGCCTGGGCCCTGGAGGCACGCCTGATGTTCGACGCCGCAGCCGTGGCCGAGGCGGTGCACGACCTGGCCCAGGCCCAGGACACCCATCACCAGGACCTGCAGCGCGCCACCGCTGAAGCCCAGGGCCATGCCCAGAGCCACGTGCTGCACGGCCTGCTGAGCCACGAGGCCCAGACCGCCCTGCGCCAGGCCCTGGACGTGGCGCCGCTGCGACCGCTGGTGCGGCAGTTCGGCGGAGAACGGCAGCTGGCGGGGAACGTAGCGGTTCAGGCCGAGGATGCCCCGAGCCTCAGGCCAGTCGACAGCGCCACCCCGGCCGCCGGCCACGAGATCCTGTTCATCGACAGCGATGTGGACGCCAGCAGCCTTGTGGCCGGTGGCGTGCGAGCCGGCACCGAGATCATCCGCCTCAGCGCCGACCTGGACCCCTGGCAACAGATGAGTGCAGCCATCGCGGCGCGCGACGGCATCAGCGCCATCCACCTGGTCTCTCACGGCGACAGCGGCGAACTATTGCTGGCCGGCCGGGCCTACAGCGCGGCCGACCTGGCGGCCCGCAGCGCCCAGATCGAAAGCTGGCGCAGCCATCTGACGGCCGACGCCGACCTGCTGCTCTATGGCTGCGACATCGGCACGGGCAGTGCTGGCGCCGCCCTCATCGACACCCTGGCCCGCGAGACACGGGCTGACGTGGCGGCCTCCACCGACCTTACCGGGGCCGCCAGCCTGGGCGGCAACTGGAACTTCGAGGTCAGCACGGGGCAGATCGACACCACCCTGGTCTTCAATCAGCCGCTGAACTTCGCCAGCGTGCTGGCGCCCGCGGGCGGCGGCACCCTGGCCGCGCCCTCGGTCAGCCTCACCTGGCATGACGTCATGGTCGGGACCCAATACGACCCGGCCAATGACCAGCAGGCCAACTCCAAGCAGGATCTGGTCGGAGACGCCACCTATGCCATGCTGCAGGCGACCCAGGACGCCACCAATGCGGCCAATCCGACCTACTTCTTCCGGGCTCGCTTCGGCGATGCCGCCGTCACCGGGACGTCCTTCTACCTCGCCCTGGACACCAGCGGCGACCAACTCGCCGATGTCTTCGTCGAGGCCAAGGTGGCGGCCAACGGCAGCACCCTCCTGGCTTACCACGCGGTCGACCCGAGCGCAGCCGGCACTGGCCCGAGCAACACGGGCTGGTTGAGTTCGCCCAGCGACACCAGCCAGGAACTCACAGCCAGCACCTCGGCCAGCTATGTGGCCGTGAGCAGCGCCGGGACCGACCTGGATGCCAATTCGTCGACCGACAGTTGGGTGACATTCGGCTTCACCCTCAACAGCCTCAAGACCTTCGGCCCGGCGGCCAGCGTGACGGGATCCACCGGCATGGTGCTGTACGCCTTCACCTCCACCTCCCAGACTGCCAATGGTGACATTGCCGGGGTGAATGATCAGACCGATGACCTTAGCCTGACCTGGACCCAGCTGGGACTGGGCGTCAGCACCTCGCTGAATGCGGTGACCACCACTGACTTCGGCACACCCACGGTCTCGATCAGCAACGTCACGGTCAGCGAAGCCTCGCCCTATGCGGTCTTCCAGGTCAGCCTGGACAAGCCGGGGGCCAGCGCCATCAGCTTCACGCCCCAGGTCAGCAGCGGCAGCGCCACGGCCGGCACCGACCTGGGCACGGCCGTGCAGTACTACAACGGCAGCGCCTGGGTCTCGGCCAGCGGTGGCGTGAGCCTGAGCGGCGGCGCCACTTCGGTGCTGCTGCGCGTGGCCGTCAACAACGACGCCGCGCCCGAAGGCTCGGAGACCTTCAGCCTGGGCACCGGCGGCATCTCCGGCACGGTGATGAATGCCGCCGGCGTCACGGGCACCGGCACCATCGTCGACGACGGCAGTTCCTCGGCCGTCTTCCTCGACGCAAATACCACGGCCACCCCCACCGTGGGCACGGCCGACCATGACCTGCCCAACAGCGCGCCCACGGCCGCCGCCGACAGTTTCAGCACCGCCGAGGACACGGCACGGACCAGCCAGTTGCCCGCGGCCAGCGACAGTGACGGCGACACCGTCACCTATGCCAAGGCCGACGACCCCAGCCATGGTTCGGTGACCGTCAATGCCAACGGCAGCTACACCTACACGCCGACGGCCAACTACAACGGCAGCGACAGCTTCAGCTACACGGTGAGCGACGGCCAGGGCGGCAGCAACAGCTACA
>JBJOKP010000155.1:0-6031 GCA_046046045.1 Pseudomonadota bacterium
GAGAGCACATGCTGCTCGTGGTCGACGATGCGGCCGGCGCCGTCGGTCACCGTGTAGGGCAGGCGGCAGGCCTGGGAGCAGTCGCCGCGGTTGGCGCTGCGGCCGGTCTGGGCATGGCTGACGTAGCACTGACCGCTGTAGGCCACGCAGAGCGCGCCGTGGATGAAGAACTCCAGCTTGGCGCGCTGCACCTGCTGGGCCACGGCACGGATCTCGTGCAGCGTGAGCTCCCGCGCCAGCACCAGCTGGGCCAGGCCGGCGTCCTGCAGGAAGGCCGCCTTCTCCACGCTGCGGATGTCGCACTGCGTGCTGGCATGCAGCTGGATGGGCGCCAGAGCGCCGGCCTGCTGCATCTCCAGCAGGGCCATGTCCTGGATGATGAGGGCATCGGCGCCGGCCTCATGCACCTGCTGCACGATGCGCCGCGCCGGCTCCAGCTCGTCGTCGCGCAGGATGGTGTTGAGCGTGACGAAGATGCGCGCGCCGTAGCGATGGGCATGTTTCACCAGGCGCTCGATGTCGGCCACCTCGTTGCTGGCCGCGGCGCGGGCGCCGAAGGAGGGCCCGCCGATGTAGACCGCATCGGCGCCATGGTTCACGGCCTCGATGCCGATGTCGGCATCACGCGCCGGGGCGAGCAGTTCCAGCTCGTGGTGCACGGGCAGGGTGAGGCGGGGCAGGCCAGTGGCGGAAATCGGGCGGTGGTCCATGGGGGCGTTCAGGCAGGCCGCGCGCGACGGGGCGCAAGGCCCGCATCGCGGTGGCAGTCGTGGGGGCTCGTCGCGAGCCGGTCGTGGGCCTGGCCTGGCCCCGGGGGAAGTGATGGCTGTTCTGCAGCGGTGGCGACAGGGGTGCGCCCGAGAACAAGTGCGCGATTTTAGGGGTCTGGGTGTTTTCCCTGAAATCGGGCCTTCCCGCCCTGGGTGGTTCGATCAGATTGGTGAATCAGATCGGCCGCAGCGCCACCGCCACGCCGGCGAGCACGGCATTGCCAGAGAGCGGGTCACGCGCGGTCTCGCCCAGCACCGCGTTCATGTTGGCGCCCGGGCGCTGGCTGGCGACGCCCAGCCGCAGGCCCTCGCCCTCATGGCCCCAGCCGTGGGGCAGGCAGCACACGCCCGGGCGCAGCCCTGGGTCCAGGCTGACCTGCACCGTCACGCCGTCTTCGCCGGGCAGGCCGGCCTCGTCCAGCCGCTGCAGGCGGGCCTGCCCACCCTCAACCAGGCCCAGCCAGTCCGCATCGGCCGGGTGCAGTTGCAGCGCGCCGCGGAAGGGCCCCTTGGCCAGGGTGGGCAGGTTGTGCATCCAGCTGTTGTTGCTGCGCACGTCGCGCCGGCCGATCAGCACCAGCTCGGGCAGGCTGGCCGGCGCGAGGTCGGCCTCGGCACGCGCCAGGTCGGCCATCAGCGGCTCGGGCAACATCTCGACCTGGCCGCTGGGGGTGCGCAAGGCCTCGGGCAGGCGGGGCTGGAGGGCGCCCAGGTCCACGCCCTCGGGGCTGAGGGCGACGCGGTTGAGCGTGAGGCTGGGGCGGCCGGGCCGGGCCGGGCGGGTGCCGAAGCCGTCGCCATAGGGCCCCGTGCGCAAGGCCAGGTCCAGCCAGCGCTCGGGGCCGCGCCAGCGCGAGAGCGACTGCGTGGCCAGCGCCACCAGGATCTCGGCCGAGGGGCCGGCGGCGGCCGCGCCAGCCGGATCTGCCGGCCGGCTGGCCACCAACGCGTCGGCCAGCTTCTGCAGTTCGCGCTGCAGCAGGGCCTCGTCGGCGGCATCCACCTCGGCCCAGCTGCGCGGCGGCTGGGCCCCATCGCCCTGCCCCAGCGCGGCGGCGATGCCGGCCAGCCGGTTCAGGATCTGGAACTCGCTGGGCTGCTCGTCCTCATCGGCCACCGCCAGCACCGGCGGGCTGTAGCGTGCCTGGTTGCGGGTGGAGAGCTGGCTGAAGGCGAGGTCGTAGTGGCCGTCCTCCAGCGGCGAGCGGCCGGGCAGGATGACGTCGGCATGGCGCGTGGTCTCGTTCAGATAGATGTCCACGCTGACCATGAGCTCCAGGCTGGCCAGGGCGGCGTCCAGGCGAGCACTGCCGGGCACCGAGAGCACCGGGTTGCTGGCGATGGTGAACAGGGCCCTGACCTGGCCCGCCCCGGGCGTGGCGATCTCCTCGGCCAGGGTGGTGATGGGGTATTCGCCCATGACCTCGGGCGCGCGGCCTACCCGGCTGTGATGCCGGCCGGTGTGGATGCCCCGGCCTCGCCCCTCGGCCGCACCCGGCCCGGGCAGGGTGTTGGCGGCAAAGGCAGCGGCCTTGGGAAACATCAGCCCGCCTTCGGCATCCAGCCGGCCGGTGAGCAGGTTGAGCAGCTCGATCAGCCAGGCGTTCAGGCTGCCATAGGCCTGGGTGTGGGCGCCCATGCGGCCGTAGACCGCGGCGCGCGGCGCGGCGGCCAGTTCATCGGCCAGGGCGGTGATGGCCGTGGCCGGCAGGCCGCAGCGGGCAGCCGCAGCCTCGGGCGTGAAGGGCGCCAGGGCCTGGGCCAGGCGGTCCAGGCCGGCGTCCATGCCACCGGATCCGAAGTTCAGATGGGCTGCCGCCTTGCCCAGGGTCACCTGCCCGCTGGCCAGCAGATGCCGCACCATGGCGGCCAGCAGGAAGGCATCGCCGCCCGGGCGGATGGCCAGGTGCTGGTCGGCGATGGCCGCCGTCTCGGTGCGGCGCGGGTCGATGACGATGAGCTTGCCGCCGCGCGCCTGCAGGGCCTTGGCGCGGCCGCGGAAGTCCGGCACGGTCCACATGCTGCCGTTGCTGGCCAGCGGGTTGCCGCCGATGACCAGCAGCCAGTCGGTGCGGTCGATGTCGGGCACGGGCACGCTCAGCCAGTGGCCGTACATCCAGCCGCAGATGAGCTGGCGCGGGATCTGGTCCAGGGTCGAGGCCGAAAAGACATTCTTGGTGCCCAGGGCCTTGAGCAGGCGCGGCACGGCCAGACCCAGGCCCAGCTTGTGCACGATGGGGTTGCCCAGGGTGATGGCCAGGGCCTGGCGGCCATGGCGGGCCACGACGCCGGCCAGGTCCGCCTCGATGGCGGCAAAGGCCTCGTCCCAGCCCACCTCGACGAAGACACCGTCGCGCTTGACCAGCGGGCGGCGCAGGCGGTCCGGGTCCTCATGCAGATCCTTCAGCGCCACGGCCTTGGGGCAGAGATAGCCCTGGCTGAAGACATCGGCCGCATGGCCCTGGATGCGCACCACGCGCTCACGGCCATCCGGCCCGCGCTGCAGCTGCAGGCTCAGGCCGCAGGCCGCCTCGCACAGCGGGCAGACCCGGTGCGCGGTGCGCTGGTGGCTGGGCGGCAGGCCATCGGGCGTGGGTAGCAGGGCAGAGGCCTGCGGAATGGCGGGATCGGTCATGTCAGCGGTCATGTCATCGGTCGGGGCGTGGCTCATGGCGGCAGTCTCCTCGTTCTCCTGGACGGCGGGCACCTGCAGGGCCGGGGAGAATCCCGCCCATTCAAGCCCCCGCCCAGCCCGGCCGGGCGTGTGACCCGCCATCATGCGGGCGCCGCACGCGGCCGGCTGCAGCCCAGGAGACAGTGGACCTTCATGACTCGCCGAGCCGATTTCCGTCTTGCCCTTCGCCTGCGGGTGCGCTGGGCCGAAGTGGACATGCAGCGCATCGTCTTCAACGGCCACTACCTGATGTATTTCGACACCGCCGTGGCCGACTACTGGCGCGCCCTGGCCCTGCCCTATCACGAGACCATGGAGGCGCTGGCGGGCGACCTCTATGTGCGCAAGGCCACCGTCGAATACCACGCGAGTGCCCACTACGACGAGCAGTTGGAGGTCTGCGTGCGCTGCCAGCGCATCGGCAGCTCCTCCATCCTGTTCGCCTGCGCCATCTTCCATGGCGAGCGCCTGCTCATCACCGGCGAGCTGGTCTATGTGTTCGCCGACCCGGTGAGCCAGACCTCGCGGCCGGTGCCGGCCTCGCTGCGCGAGATCCTCGAAGGCTACGAGGCCGGCCAGGCCATGGTCAGCGTGCGCACCGGCGGCTGGGACGACCTGGGCGCACAGGCCCGGCCCATACGCACGACGGTGTTCATCGAGGAACAGCAGATCCCGGCCGAGATGGAATGGGACGAGGCCGACCTCACGGCCGTGCATGCCGTGGCGGTGAACCGCTACGGCCGGGCCCTGGCCACCGGCCGGCTGCTGGAACATGTGCCCGGCATCGCCAAGATCGGCCGCATGGCGGTGCGGGCCGACATGCGCGGCACGGCCGTGGGCCGCGCGGTGCTGGACGCCCTCATGGCCCAGGCCCGCGCCCGCGGCGACCGCGAGGTGCTGCTGCATGCCCAGGCCAGCGCGGTGGGCTTCTACCGCCGCGCCGGCTTCGTGACCCGCGGGCCGGAGTTCGAGGAGGCCGGCATCCGCCACATCGAGATGGTCTGCAGCCTGTGAAGCGATGAGCGTGCAGTCCTTCAGCCTGGCCTTGCCGGATGCCAGCCCGGCGCTGGCCCTGCCCCTGTTGTCCCGCTGGCTGGCGCGTGCCGAGCTGCAGGCCGCCGTGGCCACGGCCTCGGCCCTGCTGGTGCAGGTGCATGTGGCCGCCGCCACGCCGGCCCGGTCGGCCTGGCTGTTCACCCACCTGGCCGAGGCCCTGCCTCAGGCCCTGTGCGTGGGTTGCAGCGCCGAACAGGGCATCGCGGGCGGCCAGCCGGTGCGGGACGCTGCCGTGGTCTCGCTGCTCTGCCTGGGCCACAGCCGGCTGCGCCTGGAGATCGCCGCCGGCCAGCCGGGCGCGGAATATCCCTTAGGCATGGCCCTGGGCGACCGCCTGGCCGCGCCCGACCTGCGCGGCCTGCTGGTGCTGGCCCTGCCCGGCCCGCTGGATGCCGGCCGCCTGGCCGAGGGCGCCCATGGCCGTCTGGCGGCCGAGGTGGTGGTGTTCGGCGGCGTCGCCGCCCAGCCCAGGATCGAGGTCTCGGCCGAGTCCAACGCAAGTGCCGCGGATCCGTCAGCCGCCGCTTCCGACCTGCCCGGCCCGGGCGCGGCCTGGATCAATGTGGATGGCCGCTTCCACACTGGGGCGGTGCTGGCCATGGTGGGCTTCTACGGCGAGGCCCTGCAGATGCAGCAGGAGCTGCTGTTTGCCTGGAAACCCATAGGCCCGGCCCTGACCCTGGACGAGGTGGAGGGCGGCTTCTGCGTGCACCGCATCAATGCCGCACCGGCGGCCGAGGTCTACCAGCGCCTGCTGCGCATCGAGGCCCGCAACGACGAGATCTACCTGCTGGAGTTCCCCCTGGTGGTCGAGCGCCGCGGCGTGCTGCTGGCGCGCAATCCGGTGGCCATGGGCGAGGACGGCCGGGTCAGCTTCGTCGCCACCCTGAGGCGCGGCGAGCAGGCGCGGCTGGGTTATCTGGACGTGGATGCCTCGGTCAAGGCGGTGGACGAGGCGCGCCTGCGTCTGCAGGACTTCAGCCCCCAGGCCCTGCTGCTGCACAGCTGCGTCTGCCGCATGCACACCCTGCAGCAGGAGATCGAGTGCGAGACCCTGCCTTTCCAGTCCCTGGCCGAGGCCAGCGGCTGGTACACCCACGGCGAGTTCGGCGTGCAGGGCGGCCGGGTGCACCTGTTCAATTCCACGCAGTCGGTGGTCGGCCTGCGCGAGGGCGCGCTGCCGCCGGCCAGCGCCACCATCGAGGCGAGCACGGCCGGCGCCAGGGTGGCGGTGCCAGCGCCGGCCCCGCGCGAGCCCGACCCGGTGCGCTTCCGCCATGCCGTCATCACCAGCCGCTTGCTGCATTCCATCGGCCGGCTGAGCGAGGAGCTGGAGCAGGCCAATGCCCGGCTGCGCCACCTCTCCGAACACGATGCCCTGACCGGGGCGCTGAACCGCCGCGCCCTGGAGGCCCAGCTGCAGACCGAGCTGGCCCGCTCGCAGCGCTACGGCTATGCGCTCTCCCTGCTGATGGTGGACCTGGACCACTTCAAGCGCCTCAACGACAGCCACGGCCACACCATCGGCGAC
>JBJOKP010000156.1:0-5996 GCA_046046045.1 Pseudomonadota bacterium
TGCCGCCCAGTGGCCATGCGCCGCTGACCCAGGTGTCGGCCCCGCTCGACCTGCCCCCCATCGATGATGACGGGGCTGATCCGCTGGCCCGCAAGATCGAACTGGCCGAGGAGTTCCGCCAGATCGGCGACAACGAAGGCGCCCGCGACCTGCTGCAGGAAGTGGTCGAAAAGGCCGAAGGCGCATTGCAGGCCAAGGCCCGCAGCATGCTGGAGCAGCTGAGCTGATCGGCCGCCCTGGCTGCTGAGTCCCCCACAACGAGCGGCCTGGCCGCTCGTTGTCATTTGGTGTCGTCGCTACCTGCCTGCCTTTGGATGCAGGCGCTGACACCCGTCCAACCACCTCGTACTCGTCACCATGCCACGCCTTGCCCTGGGCATCAGCTATCGCGGCAGCGCCTACCAGGGCTGGCAGAGCCAGCCGGGCGGGCGCACCGTGCAGGACAAGCTCGAGCGTGCACTCAGCAGCTTTGCCGACGAGCCCATCCAGACCTTGTGCGCCGGCCGGACCGATGCAGGCGTGCACGGCATCAATCAGGTGGTGCACCTCGACACCCGTCGGGACCGGCCAGACTTCTCGTGGGTGCGCGGCACCAACCGCTACTTGCCCGCCGACATCGCGGTGCAATGGGCCAGTCCGGTGGCGGACGACTTCCACGCCCGCAACCATGCGCGCCGCCGCCGCTACGCCTACATCCTGCGGGTGTCACCGCAGCGTCCGGCGCTGGAGTCCGGCCTCGTCGGCTGGACCTTCCGACCCCTGGACCGGGCGCGGATGCAGGCGGCGGCAGCGCATCTGCTGGGCGAGCATGATTTCAGCGCCTTCCGCGCCGCGGATTGCCAGGCGCGCAGCCCCATCAAGCACCTTCACGCCATCGACATCCAGGCGCCAACGCCTGACAGCGTCTACTGGCGCTTCGAGTTCGAGGCGGTGGCCTTTCTGCACCACATGGTGCGCAATCTGATGGGCAGCCTGCTGGCCGTGGGCAGTGGCGTGCGACCGGCCGACTGGATGGCCGAGGTGCTGCAGTCGCGCCAGCGCTGCCTGGCTGCCCCGACCTTTCCCGCCGACGGGCTCTATTTCCTGGGTCCTCGCTACGATGCCGAACACGGCCTGCCCGAGGCCGGGCCGGCCCAGGCCTGGTTGCCCGGCGCCGCCTGACTCCCATTGAACCGGTGCGGGCCCATCCCTGCCCGGTGACCCCTTCGACCTGTGATGACCCGACCGACCCGCATCAAGATCTGTGGCCTGACGCGTGAGCAGGATGTCGACGCCGCCGTGGCCGCAGGGGCCGATGCCATCGGCTTCGTGCTCTGGGAGCGCAGCCCGCGCCACGTCACCCTCACCCGGGCCGCCGAACTGGCCCGCCGCCTGCCGCCCTTCGTGACGCCGGTGGGCCTGTTCGTCAATGCCACGCCGGACGAGGTGGCGACGGCCTGCGCCGCCATTCCGCAACTGCTGCTGCAGTTCCATGGCGACGAGACGCCGGAGCGCTGCGTGTCCGCCGGACGGCCCTTCCTGCGCGCCGCCCGCATGGCGCCGGGGTTCGACTTGCTAGACTTCGCCTCCCGTTTCAGCAGCGCCCAGGCCATCCTGCTCGACGCCTTCGTCGAGGGGTACGGTGGTGGCGGAAAGGTCTTCGATTGGTCACTGATACCACAAAGCGTCAGCCGTCCGGTCGTTTTGTCTGGTGGGTTGAATCCTGCAAACGTGATCGATGGGGTGATGCACGTCCGGCCATGGGCCGTTGACGTCAGCTCTGGGGTCGAGCAGGCCAAGGGCATCAAGGATGCCGCATTGATGCAGCGCTTCTGCGCTGCCGTGCACGAGGCTGATGCGCTGATGGCCGTCGCCGAGTCCTGAATCCCTTCACCCCTGTATCCCTGAAGCCGTGCGGGCCCGGCGTCTGCATTGGCGCCGGGGATGGCGCGCCGATGCACGGTGCCCTGCGCCGACCTTCCGAACCATCACCATCACCCGTCCTGCCCTTGGCGCCGAGCGTCGGCAGGACTTCGAGGACCTTCATGTCAAGTTACCAGCAGCCCGATGCGAGCGGGCACTTCGGCGTCTACGGCGGCAGCTTTGTCGCCGAGACGCTCTCGCACGCCCTGGACGAACTGCGCCAGGCCTACGAGCACTACAGCCAGGACGCGGAGTTCATCGCCGAGTTCAAGCGCGAGCTCAAGCACTTCGTCGGCCGGCCCAGCCCGGTGTACCACGCCGCGCGCACCAGCCGCGAGATCGGCGGGGCGCAGATCTTCCTCAAGCGTGAGGACCTGAACCACACCGGCGCGCACAAGGTGAACAACACCATCGGCCAGGCCCTGCTGGCCAAACGCATGGGCAAGCCGCGCGTCATCGCCGAGACCGGCGCCGGCCAGCACGGCGTGGCCACCGCCACCATCTGCGCGCGTTATGGCATGGAATGTGTGGTCTACATGGGCAGCGAGGACGTCAAGCGCCAGAGCCCCAACGTCTACCGCATGCACCTGCTGGGCGCCAAGGTGGTGCCGGTGGAAAGCGGCAGCAAGACGCTCAAGGATGCCCTCAATGAGGCCATGCGCGACTGGGTCACCAACGTCGAGAACACCTTCTACATCATCGGCACGGTGGCCGGCCCCCATCCCTACCCGGCCATGGTGCGCGACTTCCAGAGCGTGATCGGCGAGGAGTGCCTGACGCAGATGCCCGAGATGATCGGCCGTCAGCCGGATGCCGTGATCGCCTGCGTGGGAGGTGGCAGCAATGCCATGGGCATCTTTTACCCCTACATCGGCCAGGCCGGCACCCGCCTGATCGGCGTGGAAGCCGCCGGCCTGGGCCTGGACAGCGGCAAACACGCCGCCTCGCTGAGTGCCGGGTCGCCCGGAGTGCTGCATGGCAACCGCACCTACCTGCTGCAGGATGAACACGGCCAGATCATCGAGACCCATTCGATCTCGGCTGGCCTGGACTACCCCGGCGTCGGCCCCGAGCATGCCTATCTGAAGGACATCGGCCGGGCCGAATACGTCGGCATCACCGACGACGAGGCGCTCGCCGCCTTCCACCACCTCTGCCGCGCCGAGGGCATCATCCCGGCGCTCGAATCCAGCCATGCGGTGGCCTATGCCATGAAGCTGGCCAAGACCATGCGGCCCGACCAGCACATCCTGGTCAACCTCAGTGGTCGGGGCGACAAGGACATCGGCACCGTGGCCGACCTGAGCAAGGCCGACTTCTACTGCCGGCCCTCCTGCCGCGGCCAGACGGTGAAGGGTGAGTCCACCATCCAGTTCGACGCCGCCAGGCTCGGAGGTGCGCAATGAGCGCGAGCGCCATGAACCCGGCCGGCCGCATCGCCGCTACCTTTGCCGCCCTGGCGAAGGAGGGCCGCAAGGCCCTCATCCCCTACGTCACCGCCGGTGATCCCTATGCCGACGTGACGGTGGAACTCATGCACGCCCTGGCGGCCGCGGGTGCCGACGTCATCGAGCTCGGCGTGCCCTTCTCCGACCCCATGGCCGACGGCCCGGTGATCCAGCGTGCCAGTGAGCGCGCACTCGCCCGCGGCATCAGCCTGCCCCGCGTGCTGGCCATGGTGGCCGAGTTCCGCCAGACCGACACCCGCACGCCGGTCGTGCTGATGGGCTACGCCAACCCGGTGGAGCGCTACGGCGCCGAGCGCTTCGCGGCCGATGCTGCTGCCGCAGGTGTCGACGGTGTGCTGATCGTCGACTACCCGCCCGAGGAATGCACCGGCTTCGCCGCCAGCCTGCGCCAGCAGAGCCTGGACCTGATCTTCCTGCTCGCGCCCACCTCCACCGAGGCGCGCATGGCGGCGGTCGGCCGGGTGGCGGGCGGCTACGTCTACTACGTGTCGCTCAAGGGCGTCACCGGCGCCGGCCACCTCGACACCGACGCGGTCGCGCAGATGGTGCCGCGCATCCGCCAGCACGTGAGCGTGCCGGTGGGGGTGGGCTTTGGCATCCGCGATGCTGGCACGGCCATTGCGGTGGCCCGTTCGTCAGACGCTGTCGTGATTGGCTCCCGTATCATCCAGCTGATCGAGACCCAGCCGCGCGAGCAGGTGGCGGCCACGGCTGCGGCCTTCATCGCCGAGATCCGCAGCGCCCTCGACCAGGCCTTCGCGCGCTGAGGCGCCTGGCCTGGCCCCTCGATGTGAGTCAGCACTTCGTCTGACTTCCGGCGTGGCGCGATCTGCCGCCCCTGTGGCAAGGTCGCGCCCGCCGTCCGTCTTCTTCACGTTTCCAGCCCCAGGAGTTGCCCATGAGTTGGCTCGACAAACTGCTGCCTCCCAAGATCCAGCAGACCGATCCGAGCGAGCGCCGGTCCGTGCCCGAAGGACTGTGGGTCAAGTGCCCCTCCTGCGAGACGGTGCTCTACAACACCGACCTGGAGCGCAACGTCAATGTCTGCCCCAAGTGCAGCCACCACCACCGCATCGGTGCGCGGGCGCGCCTGGATGCCTTTCTCGACGCCGAAGGCCGCTACGAGCTGGGCCACGAGGTGCTGCCGGTCGATGCCCTGAAGTTCAAGGACAGCCGCAAATATCCCGAGCGCCTCAAGGAAGCCCTGGAATCCACCGGCGAGACCGATGCCCTGGTGGTGATGGGCGGCTCGGTGATGAGCATGCCCCTCATCACCGCCTGCTTCGAGTTCGACTTCATGGGCGGTTCCATGGGCTCGGTCGTCGGTGAGCGCTTCGCCCGCGGCGTCGAGGCCGCGGTCGAGCAGAAGCTGCCCTTCCTGTGCTTCACCGCCACCGGCGGCGCGCGCATGCAGGAAGGCCTGCTCAGCCTGATGCAGATGGCCAAGACCAATGCCGCGCTCACCCGCCTGGCCAAGGCCCGCCTGCCCTACATCAGCGTGCTGACCGACCCCACCATGGGGGGCGTGTCCGCCAGCTTCGCCTTCGTGGGTGATGTGGTGATCGCCGAGCCCAAGGCGCTGATCGGTTTTGCCGGCCCGCGCGTGATCGAGAACACCGTGCGCGAGAAGCTCCCCGAAGGCTTCCAGCGTTCCGAGTTCCTGCTCGAGAAGGGCGCGCTGGACATGATCGTCGACCGTCGCGAACTGCGTTCCACCGTGGCCCGTGTGCTGGCCATGCTGCAGCGCCAGAGCGCCGACGCGGTGGCCTGAGCCACCGGCCGGGTCCGCCGTCCGGCCCGGGCCGGCGCGCGGCCACCTCCAGGGGCGTCCAGCGGGCGCCCCTTTCGTTTTCTGTCCACCACCCCTGTCGCCAAGGGTTGATCCGGCAGGCCTGCAGGCCCAGGTGCCGGCTGGCCCGACACTCCTGCCCATGTCTTCCGCGCCGCAGCCGAACTGGACCCTCAACGATTGGCTGGCCCATGGCGAGCGCCAGCATGTCAAGGCCATCGACCTGGGCCTGGACCGGGTGGCCACCGTCAAGGACAGGCTGGGCCTGGCCATGCCGGCGCCCGTCTTCACCGTCGCCGGCACCAATGGCAAGGGCTCGACCTGCGCCATGCTCGAGGCCATCCTGCTGCAGGCCGGCTACCGCGTGGCGGTCTACACCAGCCCGCATCTCGTGCACTTCGAGGAACGCCTGCGCCTGAACGGCGAGAGCGTGAAGCCCCAGGCCCTGCTGCCGCATTTCGCCCGGGTCGAGGCGGCCCGCGGTTCGGTCGGGCTGACCTATTTCGAGTTCACCACCCTGGCCATCCTCAGCTGCATCGCCGAGCAGACGCTGGACGCCGTCATCCTCGAGGTGGGCCTGGGCGGGCGGCTGGATGCGGTGAACGTGATCGATGCCGACTGCGCCATCATCACCGCCATCGACATCGACCATGTCGACTTCCTCGGGCCCGACCGCGAGAGCATAGGCCGCGAGAAGGCCGGCATCCTGCGCGCCGGCCGGCCGGCCATCATCGGCGATCCGCTGCCGCCGCAATCCATCCTCGACCATGCCGCCGCCATCGGCGCCCAGGCCTGGTGCTTCGGGCGTGATTTCAACTACGCCGGTGACCGCCAGC
>JBJOKP010000157.1:0-5992 GCA_046046045.1 Pseudomonadota bacterium
GACATCCTCGATGCGCACCGCCTCGCCGGCCAGCTTCTTCTTGCTGCTGGTCTCGATGATGGTGGGCGTGGCCTTGCCGCCGAACAGCAGGCTGGTGGTGTCGCTCTTGGGGTCGCAGCCGATCAGCAGCACCTTCTTGCCCTGCTGGGCCATCATGTAGCTGAGGTTGGCCAGGGTGAAGCTCTTTCCGATGCCGCCCTTGCCGTAGATGGCAATGATCTGGGTGGTCTTGGTGACCGGGCCGGTGGCCGGTGCGTCCGGCTCGATGGCAGCCTCGGCTCGCAGTTGGACGTCGCGGATCAGCTGAATGGGCGCCACCTGGCCAGCCCCGAGATTGGTGTGGGTGCTGCTCATGGTCAGTGCTTCCATTCGAGGATCATCTTCAGACAACAGGCATCACCAA
This sequence comes from Pseudomonadota bacterium, assembly GCA_046046045.1. Classification (GTDB taxonomy): domain Bacteria; phylum Pseudomonadota; class Gammaproteobacteria; order Burkholderiales; family Burkholderiaceae_C; genus Sphaerotilus. The sequence continues at coordinate 404 of JBJOKP010000157.1, forward strand.
ACGCCGTGGCATAGGCCGCCTCGGCCTGGGCAAAGGGCTGGTGGTGGGTGATGAGGCCGTCCAGGCTCAGCCGGCCATCGGCCAGCAGGCTCTGCACGGCCAGCAGGTCGGGGCGCTGCCACTCGGCCGCGGCGCGGATGCGCGCTTCACGCATGAAGGCCGGGGCGAAGTCGAAATGCAGGGGCTGGCTGTAGAAGCCGGCCAGGATGATTTCGCCGCCCGGGGCCAGGCGGGCGATGAGACGGTCCAGCAGATTGGCGTCGCCGCTCACGTCGCAGATGACGCGGTAGTTGCGGCGGTCGTCATCGTCGGGATGCATGACGGTGTAGCCCTCGCCACCACTCATGCGGTCGGGTTGGGTCTCCCAGACCACCGTGCCCTGGATGCCGGCGGCCACGTTCAGGCGGGCCAGCAGGCGGCCCAGCACGCCGTGGCCGACGATGAGTTCAGGCGGAGCCGGATGGTCGGCCTTGCCGCCACAGGCCACCGCGTGATAGGCCGTGGCGGCCAGGGCCAGCAGGGTGGCCTGCTCGCCCATGGCCTCGTCCACCGCGATGACGCGCCGGCCCGGCACGACGAGGCGCGAGGCCGCACCGCCGAAGAGGCCGCGCACCGGACCGAAGCAGTTGGCACCCGGCACGAAGACGGTCTGGCCCACCTCGAAGCCGCTCTGCGCACCGGCCTGCACCACCTGGCCGACCGATTCATACCCCGGCACCAGCGGGTAGCCCATGCCGGGAAAGGCCGGCATCCTGCCGGTGAAGAGCAGGCGCTCGGTGCCGGTGGAGATGCCGCTCCAGGCCACGTCCACCACCAGGTCATCGTCTGTGGGCTGGCTCAGCGCCAGTTCGCTGACGCGCAGCCGACCGGGGTCTTCGAGCACGACGGCAGTGGCGTTCATGAGAGTGTCTCCACGGGGAAGGGCTGGGCTGACGCTGCAGGCCACAACGGCCCGCCTGTCACGCTGACCTGGCTGGATGCCTTGTCAGCGTTGAATGTCACTTTATTCTCACTATCAAATGTGTCAATTGTTATTGACATAGGGACTACCCGCGACGCCCCTGGCCATGCCGGGGATCGGGGCGCACCAGCAACACCCGGGTCTGCAGCGGCATGGGGTTGCGCAGCAGGCGAGGGGCGGCAAAGCCGGCCCGCTGCAGCAGCCGCGTGAGCTCGGCCAGGCTGCGCGGCCGGCCGCTGCCCATGGCCCAGAGGTAGAGGCCGAAATAGGCATGCCCCATGGCACGTGCGCCCGGGGTGTCGGCCAGGGGCTCGGCCAGCAGCAGGGCACCCTGAGGCGGCAGCGCGCGCCGCACCGCGGACAGCAGGGTCAGCACGGCGGCGTCTTCATGGTCATGCACCACGCGCACCAGGCTGATGAGGTCAGCGCCGAGCGGCAGTTCGTCCTTCAGAAAGCTGCCAGCCTGCAGCGCGATGCGCTGGTCCAGCCCGAGCCGCTCCAGATGGGCACGCGCCTGCGAGATCACCGGCGGCAGGTCGAAGACCTGCAGCTGCAGCTGCGGCCAGCGTTCGGCCACCGCCGCGGCAAAGGTGCCCAGGCCGCCGCCCACATCCAGCAGGCGGCGAAAGCCGGAGAGGTCGCAGCAGGCGAGCACTTCCTCGGCCACCAGAGGTTGCGAGGCGGCCATGAGGGCCGAATAACGCGCAGCCGGGCTCGGAGCCGGCGCGTGGCCATCGTCCGGTGGCGGCTTGACCGCAGTCGGTGCAGCGCCTACTCCGGCGGATTCAGCGGCATAGGGCCAGTACTCCGCCAGCGCCGCGCCAGCATGGCGGGCGCGCAGCAGGGTTACCGGATCGGCCAGATCGGCATAGAGCAGGCTGTGGTGCTCGATCATGGCCAGCAGGCCGGCGTTGCCCACCAATGGAGCACCAAGCGGCCCGAGGCGATAGGACGGCTGACCAGCCCCGGGCTCAGGCGCCGAGCCAGACCCGCGCGTCACCCCGGACACCGGCCCCGGCAGGCGCTGCATCAGGCGCAGGGCCACGGCAGCATCCAGCAGGCGGGCCATGGCGTCTATGCCCAGGCCCGAGCGGCGCGCCAGATCAGCCAGGCCCAAGGGACCGTCGGCCAGTTGCTCGAAGAGTTGCAGGCGCACGCAGGCCAGCAGCACCTGGCTGTAGGTGAAGCCGGCCACCAGATCGGAGAGCTCGCGGGCGCGCCGCCGGGCTATCGGACGGGTGAGGGGGAAGTTGGCCGCCCAGCGACGAAAGCGCGGGCTGGCGATCTGCCGGTCACGCCAGAGGCGCAGGCGCTCCAGCCAAGTCATTTGGGCTTTCGTCCCCTGGCACAGGGGCGCTTTCTCGACCGGCAGAGCTCCCGGCATTACCTCTGGGAGCGGCTTGGGCACCGGCATGGCCCCGGGCTCGATCACGGAAGCTCAGGCCGCCAGGCGCATCAGCTCGCTGCACCAGGCCGCCGGCACCAGACGCTCGGACTCGGCCCGCACCAGGGCGCGCAGGCGGTGGGCGCCGCGGCAGTCGGGCACGGCCTCGACGGCGCGTTCCACCAGGGCATGGAAGTGGTCGACCGCGCCGATCAGCCCCAGTTCGGCCGCCACGCTGGGCCGGCCCAGGGCCAGGTCGCGCCCCACCGGCTTGCCCAGCAGCAGCGGGTCGGCCGCCACGTCGCGGATGTCGTCGGCGGCCTGGTAGGCCTCGCCCAGCCAGTCGCCCAGGGCTCGCCACGGCGCGGCCGCGCTGCCGGCGGCCGTGGCGCCGGCCATGGTGGCCGCGGCAAAGAGGGCACCGGTCTTGGCGCGCTGGTAGTCGCGCAGCGTCACCCGCGGTTCACATTCCCAGGCCTGGCCGGCGGCGATGCCCAGGGGCATGCCCACGCCGCTGCACAGGATGGCGATGAGGCTGGCCAGGCGTTCGGGCGAAGCCGCCGTCACCGCGCCGACCGCCTGGTAAGCCAGCACGATGAGGGCATCGCCACACAGCACGGCCAGGCGTTCGCCATGGGCCGCATGCACCGAAGGCAGGCCACGGCGCGTGGGCGCGTTGTCGAAGCAGGGCAGGTCGTCATGCACCAGCGAGGCACAGTGGAGCAGCTCGATGGCCACGGCGGCAGCATCGCTCAGTCCCGGGTCGTCATCGCCGCAGGCGCCAGCCACGGCCAAGCAGAGCTGGGGCCGCACCCGGGCGCCGCCTGGGAAGACCGCATGCCGCATGGCGGCCAGCAGACGCGGCGGACCGCCAGGACCGTCCGCCCGGGCCAGGGTGGCCGCAAGGGCCGACTCGATGCGCTTCAAGGGATCCATGGCAGAGCTCCAGCTGGCGCCCGACGACGGATCCTGGAATCCGTGTCATCACGTGAATACGTTTTAAAGTGTCATTTAGAATAGACACATGATCCACCAGCGTCAACATCGGGTAGACACCGAGCGGGCGCCCTCCCCCATTCGCCCACAGAGCCGCCCGTCGCCCCGCCTGCCCACCCGGCCAGCCGACCCGCCCGTCTTGGTGGTGGGCAGCGGTGTGGGCGGGCTGGCCGCGGCCATTGCCCTGGCCAGCCAGGGGATGGCGGTGACGGTGCTGGAGCGGGGCAGCGTGCCCGGCGGCAAGCTCGCCCCCACCCTGCTGGCCGGCCAGCCGCAGGACGCCGGGCCCACCGTGCTCACGCTGCGCAGCGTCTTCGATGCCCTGTTCGACCTGGCTGGCCAGCGCCTGGATGACCATCTGCAGCTGACCCCGCTGGCCACGCTCGCCCGCCATGCCTGGCCCGATGGCAGCCGGCTCGACCTGCATGCCGATCTGGAGGCCGCCTGTGCCGCCATGGGCGAATTCGGCAGCGCTCGCGCAGCACGGGACTACCGCGCCTTCTGCGCCCGCAGCCAGGCCATGCATGCGGTGCTGGATGCCCCCTACATGCGCTCGCAGCGCCCCAATCCGCTCAGCCTGGCCTGGCGCTGCGGGCTGGCCGGCCTGCCGGCCCTGCTGCGCATCTCGCCCTTCCAGACCCTGTGGAACGAGCTGGCCGGCAGCTTCGAGGATGTGCGCCTGCGCCAGCTCTTTGCCCGCTACGCCACCTATGGCGGCTCCTCGCCCCTGGCAGCGCCGGCCACGCTGATGCTCATCGCCCATGTGGAGCGCAGCGGCGTGTGGACGGTGGCCGGCGGCATGCACAGGCTGGCCCAGGCCCTGGTGAGACTGGCGCGCAGCCTGGGCGTGCAGTTCCTGCTCGACGCCGAGGTGACCGGCCTGACCCTGACCCAGGGCACCGTGGCCGGCCTGCGCTGGCGCGGCCCCGGCCAGGCCGATGCCACGCCGCTGGCGGCCCGGGCCGTGGTCTTCAACGGCGATGTGGCGGCCCTGGCCGATGGCCTGCTTGGCGAGCCAGCCCGCCGCGCCGTGCCGCCCCAGCCACTGCAGCAACGGTCGTTCTCCGCCCTGACCTGGGACCTGCGCGCCCGGGTGCAGGACTTTCCCCTGCTGCATCACACAGTCTTCTTCTCGGCCGACTACCCCGCCGAGTTCGACGACCTCGTCACCCGCCGGCAGCTGCCGCGCCAGCCCACGGTCTACGTCTGCGCCCATGAGCGCCTGGGCGAGGCTGGCCTGCCCCCCGGGGGCGATGCCGACGAAGGCCTGCTCTGCCTGGTGAACGCGCCCGCGGGCCGTCCCGGCGACCCGCACTGCCACGCCTTGAGCGACAAGGAGATCGCCGCATGCGAAACCCGCACCTTCCACCACCTGGCTGCGCTGGGGCTGAGCCTGGCGCCCAGCCCCTCGGCCTGGCAGCGCTGTGCGCCCAGCCACTGGGCAGCCCGCTTTCCGGCCACGGGCGGGGGGCTGTACGGGCAGGCGACCCACGGCTGGCAGGCCTCCTTCAGCCGGCCAGCGGCACGCTCGCGCCTGCCGGGGCTTTATCTGGCGGGGGGCAGCACCCATCCGGGGGCTGGCCTGCCGATGGCTGCACTTTCGGGCCTGCTGGCGGCGCAGCAGATCCTGGCCGACCGCGCTGGCCGGACTTCGATCATGTCGTGCCCCCCGGTGGCTACACCTGGTGGTACCTGGATGCGGTGAGCGACGACGGCCGCCAGGCGCTGGTGGCCATCGTCTTCATCGGCAGCGTGTTTTCGCCCTACTACGCCGCGGCCAGGCGCCGGGCCGCCGCCCGAGGGGGCCCGGCCGTGGCCGACCCCGAGCAGCATGTGGCCATCAACCTGGCGCTCTACGGCGCCGGAGGCAGCCGCTGGGCCATGACCGAGCGCGGCCAGCCTCAGCTGCAGCGCAACGCCCGCGAGCTGCAGATCGGCCCCAGCCGCATGCACTGGGACGGCCAGAGCCTGGTGCTGGATCTGGACGAATGGTCGCTGCTGCCCTGGCCGCGGCGGCTGCGCGGCCGCCTGCGCCTGCAGCCCCAGGCGCTGGCGGAAGGGGGGCCGCGCACCCTGTCCTCCAGCGGCCGCCACCATTGGTGGCCCATCGCCCCTTCGGCACGCATGGAGGTGGCGCTGGACCTGCCCGGCTGGCAGTGGCGCGGCCCGGCCTATCTGGACAGCAACCGGGGCGATGAGCCGCTGGAACAGGGCTTTCGCCATTGGCAATGGGCGCGGGCCAGCCTGG
>JBJOKP010000158.1:0-5972 GCA_046046045.1 Pseudomonadota bacterium
AGCCAGGTGCGGGCCGAGGCGGCCAACCGGCTGAAATCCAAGTTCCTGGCCAGCGTCTCGCACGAGCTGCGCACGCCGCTCAACGGCATCCTGGGTTATGCCGAGCTGCTGCGCGACACCAGCGAGGACGGCGAGGCGCGCGAGTTCGGCGGCATCATCCATTCCAGCGCCCAGCACCTGCACCAGCTGGTCAACACCATCCTGGACCTGGCCAAGATCGAGTCCGGCCGCCTGGTCACCGCCAGCGAACCGACCGACCTGCCCGAGCTGCTGCAGGCCGTGCAGCGCCTGCACAGCGTGCATGCCCAGCAGCGCGGCCTGACCCTGGCCCTGACCCAGGCGGCCGATTGCCCGGCCAGCATCGAGACCGACCGCACCCGCCTGCTGCAGGTGCTCACCAACATCGTCAACAACGCCATCAAGTTCACCGAGCTAGGTTCCGTGACCCTGGCCGCCGCGGCGCGCGAGGGCGGCGGGGTGGACATCACCGTGACCGACACCGGCATCGGCATTCCGCCCGAGCGCCAGGGCAACCTGTTCGAACGTTTCCACGCCGTCTCGGCCAGCTGGGGCATCGCCGGCCAGGGCGCCGGCCTGGGCCTGCCCCTGGCCAAGGAGCTGACCGAACGCCTGGGCGGCGAGTTGCTGCTGGATTCCGAACCCGGCCGTGGCACCCGCATCACCATCCGCCTGCCGGCCAAGGCGCCGCAGGCGCCGGTCGAGGCGTGATCCGTCAGCCGCCCGTCACTCACAGCGTGTGACCCCGGAATTCCCACCCCGTCCTTGCCTGCGCCTCAACTTGGGGCAAGATGCCACCAAACCGCGACCCCACCGGCACCCTGCATCCCAGGCGCCTCACTGAGTCCTTCCGCCATGAGCCTCTCCTGCCTCATCGTTGATGACAACCTGCTCAACATCAAGCTGGCCCGCCACATGGTGCAGCGCCTGGGCTGGCAGGTGGAATCCGCCGACAACGGCGAGGCCGCCCTTGAATGGCTGGGCAAGCAGGCCTTCGACCTGGTGCTGCTGGACCTGCGCATGCCCGTGATGAGCGGCGAGGAGGTCTGCCGCCGCATCCGCGAGGAGCTCAAGCTGACCGAGCTGCCGGTGGTGGCCTACACCGCCCACGGCATGCCCGAGGAACGCGAACGCATGCTGGCCACGGGCTTCAGCGGCCTGCTGATCAAGCCCATCTCCTTCGAGGACGTGCGCCGGGTCTGCGCCGAATTTGGCGGCTCGACCCCGGGCGCATGAAGGTCGGGATGACGGGCACCCCGGACCTACTGCCCGCCGCCGAACTCCTGCCTGCAGCCGCCGGCTCGGCGGCCGTGGCACCCACCGTCTGGCTGCTGGTGGCCGATGCACCGCTGCGCCAGTCGCTGGGTGATGCCTTTGAGCGCCAGGGCTGGCAGGTCAGCCTCGCAACCGATCGCTGCACCGAGGTGTTCCGCCATTGCGGGATGTTGTCGCCCGAGGCACGGCCCGAACTCATCCTGAGCAGCCTGCTGCTGGACGATGGTGATGCGCTGCAGCTGATGCGCCACATGGCGGACCTGCCCGAGGCCCCGGCCCTGGTGCTGGTGAGCTGGCAGCAGCGTGCGGTCATCCGCTCGGCCCAGGCCCTGGCCGAGGCCTGCGGCATGTGCCTGGCCGCGGCGGTGGAGCTGCCGGCCCAGCCCGATGCCATCGTCACCCAGGCCCTGGCCGGCCTGGCGGATTGCCGCCGCCAGCGTCAGCGCCGCCGCGCCGCGCCGGCGCCGGCGCCGCTGCTGGGGGCGGCCGATCTGCGCGAGCTGCTCGACCGCCGTGCCATCCAGCCCCACTTCCAGCCCAAGCTGCGGCTGGACAGCCGCGAGATCACCGGTTTCGAAGCCCTGATGCGGGCCCGCGATGCCGGCGGCCAGCTCATCACGCCCGATCGCCTCATCACCCCGCTGCTGCAGCACGGGCTGCTGGGCGAAGCCACGCTTCAGCTGGCCCGCCAGACCGTGGAGTTCGTGGCCGGCTGCCTCAGGCAGGGCATGAGCATCAGCGCCTCGATCAACGTCTCGCTGTCGCTGATGTCCGACCCGGCCTTCGGTCGCGCGCTGGTGCTGATCGTGGAGCAGGCCGGGCTGGACCCGAGCTGGATCACCATCGAGATCACCGAGTCCGAGGCCATGGCCGACCTGGCCACGGTGATCGAGCAGACCGCCCGGGTGCGCATGCACGGCTTCAACCTCTCGATCGACGACTTCGGCACGGCCTATTCCAGCTTCTTCCAGCTCTCGCAGATCCCGTTCTCCGAGCTCAAGGTGGAGCGCGCCTTCATCAAGGACCTGGACAGCAGCCCGACCGCCCGGGCCATCGTCGGCACCTGCGCCCACCTGGGCCGGGCCCTGGGCCTGGGCGTGGTGGCCGAAGGCGTGGAGACGCCCGTCCAGCTCAAGGCCGTGATGGAGGCCGGCTACACGGTGGCCCAGGGCTACCTGATCGCCCGGCCCATGCCGGCCGAGCAGGCCCTGGACTGGCTGGCGCGCCTGCAGGCCAGCCGCGATGCGCCGGTGCTGCGCCGCTCGGGCTTCGCCCGCTTCGAGTGAGGTCTGCTGCCCCGCATCGCCATCCGTCCGGCTAGCCAGACGGTTAGGAGGGTGGGTGAGCGGGAGTGCAGATTGCGCATCCGGCCCCGCATGCCACTTCGGAACGTGGCGGGAACTCGGCAGGGACTTAGCACTCTCAGACGCCGAGTGCTAATATTTATGCGCACCGGAGATTCCGAATGACGAGTTACGCCCTCACGCTTTCCAGCTCACACGCCCTGGCGGTCCGTGATCCGTGGGCGCTGGTGCCATCGCTGGGCAACCTGGACGCCTACATCTCGGCCGTCAACCGCATGCCCATGCTGGAGGCCGAGGAAGAACAGAAGCTCGCCCGCCGCCTGCGCGAGCACCAGGACCTGGACGCCGCCGGCCGGCTGGTGCTTTCGCACCTGCGCCTGGTGGTGAGCGTGGCGCGCCAGTACCTGGGCTACGGCCTGCCCCATGGCGACCTGATCCAGGAAGGCAATGTCGGCCTGATGAAGGCCGTCAAGCGCTTCGACCCCGACCAGGGCGTACGCCTGGTGAGCTACGCGCTGCACTGGATCAAGGCCGAGATCCACGAATACATCCTCAAGAACTGGCGCATGGTGAAGGTGGCCACCACCAAGGCCCAGCGCAAGCTCTTCTTCAACCTGCGCTCCATGAAGCGCCAGCTCAAGGGCGAGGCGGCCGAAGGGGAAACCCACCGCAACGGCCTGACCGAGGCCGAGATCGAGACCGTGGCGCGCGAACTCAAGGTCAAGCGCGAGGAAGTGGTCGAGATGGAGACCCGCTTCGCCGGTGGCGACGTGGCCCTGGAGCCCGGCGCCGACGAGGACGACGAAAGCTTCGCCCCCATCGCCTACCTGGCCGACGACACGCAGGAGCCCACCCGCATGCTGGCGGCCGCCCAGCGCGACCACCTGGCCGGCCCCGGCCTGCAGGCCGCGCTGGAGGTGCTGGATGCGCGCAGCCGCCGCATCGTCGAAGAGCGCTGGCTCAAGGTGAATGACGACGGCTCGGGCGGCATGACCCTGCACGAACTGGCGGCCGACTACGGCGTGAGCGCCGAGCGCATCCGCCAGATCGAGGTGGCGGCCATGAAGAAGATGAAGAAGGCCATGCTGGCCGCCTGAGGCCGCAGACCTTCTGCGCTTTGACCCTGAAGAAGGCGGCCTGCGGGCCGCCTTCGGCATTTCTGCGCCGCTGCGGCCCAGCCCGGGCCGGGCGGGCCAGGCTTCAGCGGCCCAGCAGGCGGTCGCGCTGGACGGCGAAGTCCTGCCAGAAACGGGCGTCCTGGGTGCTGGCGAAGTTGATGCGCATGGAGGTGCGGGCGCGTCGTTCGGCATGGAAGAGCGAGCCCGGCGCCATCAGCCAGCCGGCATCGGCCAGTTCCTGGGCCAGCACGTCGGTGTCCACCCCGGTCTCGACCCAGCCGAACAGGCCTTGCGGCGGGGTGATGAAGCGGCAGCCGGCCGCCTCGGCCAGGCGGCAGCTGCGCTGGCGGGCGGCGTCCAGCTGCTCGGTGATGCGTTCGGCATGGCGGCGCAGCTGGCCCTGGGTGAGGCACCAGGCCACGGCCTGCTCCATCAGCGCCGGGGTGGTGAGGGTGGAGATCATCTTGGTGTCCACCAGGCGCTCGATCAGTTCGGGCGCCGCCGCCATGCAGCCCACGCGCCAGTTGGGCGCCAGCATCTTGGAGAAGCCGCTGATGTAGATGGTGCGGGACAGGCCGTCCAGGGCGGCCAGGCGCGGCGCATGGTTGGCGGCAAACCAGGCGTAGGTGTCGTCCTCGACGATGGTGAAGTTCTCGGCCTCGGCCAGCTTGAGCACCTGATGGGCCGCGGCCAGGGGCAGGCTGCAGCCCGTGGGGTTGTGCAGCACCGAGACGGTGACATAGAGCTTGGGCCGGTGGCTGCGCGCCAGATGGGCCATGGCCGCCAGGTCCGGCCCCTGCGGCCCGCGCGGCACCGGCAGCAGACGCATGCCCATGCGGCTCAGGCGGGCGAACTCCACGGCCCAGCCCGGCTCGTCCACCAGCACGGCGTCGCCGGGGCTGAGCAGGCAGCGGGCGACGATGTCCAGCGCATGGGTGGCGCCCAGGGTGGTGGCGATCTGGTCGGCCTGGGCATTGATGCCGATGTCGGCCAGGCGCTGCACCATGGCGGCGCGCAGGCCGGGGTCGCCCGCCGGCTCGCCGTAGCGCAGGCCGCCTTCGTACTGCGAGGCCGCCTTGCGTAGGGCGCGCTGCAGCAGCTCGGCGTCCAGCCAGGCTTCGGGCAGGGTGCCGCTGCCTGGGCCGGCCAGGCGGCTGGTGCCGGCGAACATGCCGCGGATCAGGGCCGTGGCATCCACCGGCCGCGGCCGGACCTGGCGGCTGGCGGCTGACTCGGTCCCGGGGCCGGACTTCGCGTGCGGCAGCTCGGTGCCGACTTCGGCGCCCGCCAATCGTCGCTCGCGCACGAAATACCCACGCTGCCGGCGTGCCTCGACCAGGCCGCGGGCCTGCAGCAGGTCGTAGGCCGAGACCACGGTGCCGGGGCTGATGGCATGGCGCCGCGCCGCCTCGCGCACCGAGGGCAGGCGGGCGCCCGGGGTCAGCAGGCCCTGCTGGATGCGCTCGGCGTATCGTGCGGCGAGCAGCTCGCCCAGGCCGGCGTTGCTGCCGGCCGGGCGCAGCAGGCCTTCGTCCGGCTGTATGGCCGAGATCGGTGGTACAGAAGAGTCCATGATTCGGTGAACTGTACTGCATCTGTACTGATGTCTTGTCTAGACTGAGGCCATGAACCAGCCCACCCTCGCCGCCAGCCCGCCCGCGCCACCGGCCCCGGTCGCCACGGCGAGCGTGTCCGCCCGGCAGGCCGAGGCCGCCCGGGTGCGCCAGGGCCTGTGGCTGGCGGCCCTGGGTGTGCTGCTCTTCGCCCTCACCCTGCCCATGACCCGGCTGGCCAATGGCACGGCGGCGGCACCGCAGCTGCCGCCCGACTTCGTCGCCTACGGCCGGGCCGTGGTGGCGGCGCTGCTGAGCCTGGGCTGGCTGGCGCTGAAGCGCACGGCCTGGCCCACGCCGGCCCAGTGGCCGGTGCTGCTGCTGGGCGGCGCTGGCGTGGTGCTGGGTTTTCCGCTCTGCATGGGCCTGGCCATGCGCGAGGTGCCTGCCGCCCATGCCGCCGTCATCACCGGCGTGCTGCCCCTGGCCACGGCCCTGGTGGCCACGCTCTGGCTGCGTGAGCGGGCCGGGGCGGGCTTCTGGGCCTGCGCCCTGCTGGGCTGTGGCCTGGTGCTGGCCTATGCCTGGCACCAGGGCGGCGGGGCGCTGGCGCCGGGGGACTGGCTGCTGCTGGCCGCGGTGGCCAGCGCCGCCTGCGGCTATGTGGCCGGCGCCCGCCTCACCCGCCTGGGCATGGCGCCCGA
>JBJOKP010000159.1:0-5936 GCA_046046045.1 Pseudomonadota bacterium
ACGCCCATGCGGTCCAACACGGCCACCAGCACCTCCATGGGCGTGTTGCCGGCACCGGCGCCCAGGCCGGCCGCCGCGGCGTCGATGCGGTTGGCGCCACATTCGATGGCGGCAATGCTGTTGGCCACGCCCATGGCCAGGTTGTGGTGGCCGTGGAAGCCCAGCTCGGTCTCGGGCTTCAGCGCTGCACGCACGGCGCTCAGGCGCTCCTTCACGCCCTCGGGCAGCAGGTAGCCGGCCGAGTCGGTGACGTAGATGCAGTTGGCGCCGTAGCTCTCCATCAGCAGGGCCTGCTTGACCAGGCCTTCGGCACTGTTCATGTGGGCCATCATGAGAAAGCCCACCGTGTCCATGCCCAGCTTGCGCGCGGCGCTGATGTGCTGCTCGCTCACGTCGGCCTCGGTGCAGTGGGTGGCCACGCGGATGGTGTGCACGCCCAGCTCGTGGGCCATCTTGAGGTGGTCCACCGTGCCGATGCCGGGCAGCAGCAGGGCGCTGACCTTGGCCTGCTTCATCAGCGGGATGACGGTGCCGAGGTACTCCTCATCGGTGTGGGCCGGAAAGCCGTAGTTGACCGAGCTGCCGCCCAGGCCGTCGCCATGCGTGACCTCGATGAGCGGGATGCCCGCCTCGTCCAGACCCAGGGCGATGTCCTTCATCTGGTCCAGGGTCATGAGGTGGCGCTTGGGGTGCATGCCGTCGCGCAGCGTCATGTCATGCAGGGTGATCTTCTTGCCGTGCAGGCTCATGGTGATGTCCTTCGGGTTCTTGGTGTTCGAGGTGGGCGGTGCGGCGCGGTTCCGCTCAGGCCGGCACGGCCTCGGCGGCAGCAGCGGTGGCCGTGGGCACGAAGCGGCCGGCCAGGATCTCCTCGGCAAACATCTCGGCGGTGCGCGCGGCCGCCGCGGTCATGATGTCCAGGTTGCCGGCGTATTTGGGCAGGTAGTCGCCCAGGCCTTCCACCTCCAGGAAGACGCTGACGCGCTGGCCGTCGAACACCGGGCCATTGACCAGGCGGTAGCCGGGCACGTATTTCTGCACCTCGGCCAGCATGGCGTGGATGCTGGCGGTGATGGCGGCCTCGTCGGGCTTGCCGGACGCCTCGTCGACCAGGCAATGCACGGTGTCGCGCATGATGAGCGGCGGCTCGGCCGGGTTCACCACGATGATGGCCTTGCCCTTCTTCGCCCCGCCCACGCGCTCGACCGCCCCGGCCGTGGTGCGGGTGAACTCGTCGATGTTCTTGCGCGTGCCTGGGCCGATGGAGCGGCTGGACACGGTGGCGACAATCTCGCCATAGGCCACGGCCTGCACACGGCTGACGGCGGCCACCATGGGGATCGTCGCCTGCCCCCCGCAGGTGACCATGTTGACGTTCATCTCGCCCGAGCCAAGGTGGGCCTTGAGGTTGACCGGCGGCACGCAGTAGGGCCCGATGGCCGCAGGCGTGAGGTCGATCATCAGCGCGCCCTGGGCATTCACCTTGCGCGAGTTCTCGGCATGCACATAGGCGCTGGTGGCGTCGAAGACGATCTGCACGCCGTCGGCCTGCATGTGCGGCACCAGGCCGTCCACGCCGTCGGCCGTGGTCTTGATGCCCATCTCGCGGGCGCGCTTCAGGCCGTCGGATTCAGGGTCGATGCCCACCATCCACACCGGTTCCAGCACGGGGCTGCGCTGCAGCTTGGCCAGCAGGTCGGTGCCGATGTTGCCGGGCCCGATCAGGGCGCACTTGATCTTCTTCGTCATCGGGGTTCTCCTCGGGAAAAAATGGGAAGGCTGTAAGGACGCTGTGGGCTCACACCAGGCTGCGCACCACGCCGCCGTCGGCGCGCAGCGCGGCCCCGGTGGTGGCCGCTGCCCGCGGGCTGCAGACATAGGCGACCAGGCTGGCCACTTCAACCGGCGTGATGAAACGCTTGAGCAGCGAGGTGGGCCGGGCATGGGCGAAGAAGTCGCGGGCTGCCTCGTCGAAGGTCTTGCCTTGATCACGGGCCAACGTGGCAAAGAACTCGCCTGCGCCTTCGGTGAGCGTGGGCCCGGGCAACACGCTGTTGACCGTGACCCCCGTGCCCGCGCAGGTCTCGGCCAGGCCGCGGGCGATGGAGAGCTGGGCCGACTTGGTCATGCCGTAATGCACCATCTCGGCCGGCGGGCAGATGCCCGACTCGCTGGAGATGAAGACCACCCGGCCCCAGCCGCGTGCCTTCATGCCCGGCAGCAGGGCGCGCGAGAGGCGCACGCCGCTCATCACGTTGACCTCGAAGAAGCGCTGCCACTGCGTGTCAGTGATGGCCTCGAAGGGCACGGGGTCGAAGATGCCCAGGTTGTTGACCAGGATGTCGACCTCGCCGAGTTCACCCAGCAGACTGGCCACACCTTCGGCCGTGCCCAGGTCGGCGGCGATGCCGCGCACCTCGGGGGCCTGCGGGCAGGCCGCGCGCAGGCGCTCGACCGCCGCCGCGGTGCGGGCTGCATCGCGGCCATTGAGCGTGACCGCCACACCTTCAGCCGCCAGGGCCAGGGCGATGGCATGGCCGATGCCGGCGGTGGAGCCGGAGACCAGGGCACGGCGGCCCTGCAGTTGCAGATCCATGGGTCAGTGGAATGAAGGAAGGGAAGCCGGCTCAATGCCCGGCGTGCAGCCAGGGCCTGAACCAGCGGGTGAGGCGGGGGGCGACCACCCAGGTCATGAGCAGCACGACCAGCAGGGTGACCACCATGGTGCGCGGCACCAGCGGCCAGTCGGCCAGCAGCGGCACGACGGTGACGAAGAGCAGCAGCACGGTGGGGAAGATGCCCAGCCAGGTCACGACCGCCACCTTCCAGCGCGGCGGTGGCACGACGGCCGGGCCTCGGTCTTCGACGAACCAGTGCGCCAGGCCGCTGAGCTGGCGCACCTGCTGCACCCCTTCGGTGAGCGGCGCGATGGCGGCCAGGCCCAGCTGGCGCGCCGGCGACTGCTGCCAGGCCCGCAGGTGCTCGGCGCTGTCGAAGGCGAAGACCACGTGGAAGAGCTGCGGGTCGGCGGCATCACTCTCCGGCAGGCCCTCCGGGTCGGCCGCACCGGGCTTGACCAGCTGGGCGCCGAGGTGACCGGGATAGCCGCGTGCGGCCGCCGTCATCTCGCCCATCAGGCGCTCGAAGGCGGCCTCCTGGCCGGGCCGCACCCGGCGCGTCACGATGACGGTGACAGCCGAGGCAGCGCCCGCTGCAACCGGGTTGGTGCTCATGGACCACTGGCGTCAGACAAAACGCATGGAGACGCTGCCCAGGTCCTGGAAGCGCACGTTGATGGCATCACCGGCCTGCACGGCGATGGCCTCGGTCACCCCGCCGGTCATGATGAAGCTGCCGGCCGGAATCTCCTGGCCGCGCGCGCCCAGGTGGTTGGCCAGCATGGCCACGGCAGCGGCCGGATGGCCCAGCACGGCTGCACCGGCCGCCATGGCGGCGATCTGGCCGTTCTTCTCCAGCACCACGCCCAGGGTTCGCAGGTCCAGTTCCTCGACGTTGCGCGAGCGCCCGCCGATGACGAAGCGCGAGGCCGAGGTGTTGTCGGCGATCACGCTCTTGAGGTCGAACTTGAAGTCGCGGTAGCGGCTGTCGATGACCTCCACCGCCGGGATGACGAAGTCGATGGCCGCCATGACCGCGCCCACATGGCAGCCCGGGCCCCTGAGCGCCTTCCTGGTGACCACGCAGATCTCGGCCTCCACCTTGGGGTGGATGAGCTCGGACATCCTGATCTCGCCGCCGTCGGGCCGGGCCATGTAGTCGCTCACGAAGCCGAAGCAGGGCACGTCCACGCCCATCTGCTTCATCTTGGCAAACGAGGTGAGGCCGGCCTTCAAACCGGCGGTCCTGTTGCCGCGGGCCTCCTTGCGGCGGCGGATCTCGTCCTGGATGTCATAGGCATCGGCCCAGTCCATCTGCGGATAGTCGTCGGTGATCTTGGTGACGTCGCGGGCCTCGAGCTCGGCGGCTTCCAGGTGGGCGGCCAGCGCCTCGATGTCTTTGCGTTGCAGTGCCATGGTGTGGTTCTCCCCGCGGTTCAGATGAAGCGCACCGAGGTGCTGCCCAGGCCGCCCACACTGCAGTGCAGGCTGTCGCCGGCCTTGACCGGCACCAGGGGCGATTGCGAGCCCGAGAGGATGACGTCACCGGCCTTCAGGCCTATGCCCAGGCGGCCCAGGGTGTTGGCCAGCCAGGCCACGGCGTTGACGGGTGAGCCCTGCACGGCCGCACCACAGCTGGTGGAGATGATTTCGCCGTTCTTCTCCAGCACCATGCCGGCCAAGGCCAGGTCCACATCGCGCGGGCTGCGGCGTATGCCGGCCAGGGTGAAGACGCCGCAGCTGGCGTTGTCGGCCACGGTGTCCTGGATCTTGATCTTCCAGTCGCGGATGCGGCTGTCGACGATCTCGAAGCAGGGCATGACGAAGTCGGTCGCGCGCAGCACGTCAGCCGCGGTCACGCCCGGGCCGCTGAGGTCACGCGCCAGCACGAAGGCCACCTCGGCCTCGGCCTTGGGGGCGATCATCTTGCCGGTGTCCACGGCCTCGCCCTCGTTGAAGACCATGGCCGAGGTGAGCTGGCCGAAGTCGGGCTGGTTCACGCCCAGCATGTCCATCACGACCTTGCTGGTCACGCCTATCTTCTTGCCGATGATGGTTTCGCCGGCATCCAGGCGGCGCTGGATCATGCGCAGCTGGATCTGGTAGGCATCAGCTATCGTGATGCCAGGCTCGCGTTCGGTCAGCGGGGCGACCGGTTCGCGGCTGAGCAGCGACTGGTAGAGCTCGTCGCCGTAGCGTTGGATGGTGGAGGCGTCCATGGGTGGCGTCGTTGGGGTGAAGGAGGTTCGGTCAGGCTGCGCACACTCGGTGTGCGCATTCAGGCCGCCGCCTGGGCGGCATCGGCTTCCGCCAGGAAGTCGGCCACCAGGCGGTTGAAGCGGGCGTTGTGCTCGATCTGGGTCCAGTGGCCACACTGACTGTAGACATGCAGCTGGCTCTTCGGGATCCAGTCGGCCAGCGTCAGCGAGGTCTGCAGCGGGATGACCTTGTCCTCGCGGCCATGCACGATCAGGGTGTCATGCGGCAGGGCGCGGATGGCGGCCTCGGGGCTGGTCATGGCCTCGATCCAGCGCTGGCGCGGCGCCGGGAACATCGCGGCAAACGACTCCTGGAAGCCCGGGCGTATGCTGGCCTGGTAACGCAGCTGGGCCAGCTCGTCGGTCACCAGGGCGCGGCTGAAGGCAAAGGTGTCCAGCAGGTGGCGCATGGCCGCGATGGAAGGCTCGTAGCCCCAGGCGGCGTCCAGGCCCGGGGTCAGCTCGAAGGGCACGCCCACCGAGCCCATCAGCACCAGGCGGCGCACCCGCTGCGGCGCGCGGATGGCCAGGGCCAGCGAGAGCGCCCCGCCAAAGCTGTTGCCCACCAGATCGACCTGGGGCACATCGAGCGCGTCGAGCAGGTCCAGGGCCTGCTGCACCCACACGTCCATGGAATAGGTCTGGCCAGCGGGTCGATCGCTGTAGCCGAAGCCCACCATGTCGGGTGCGATGACGCGACGGCCCTGGGCCAGCACCGGCAGCACCAGGCGCCAGTTGGCCCAGGCGCTCACGCCCGGGCCCGAACCATGGATCAGCAGCAGCGGCGGCTGGCCCGGGCGGGACTGGCCGACGTCATGCACATTGGTCTCGAAGGCGCCGGTGCGCACGCGCCGGCCGAGTTCGGGATTGGTCACCGGCGCGGCAGCCGCAGGTGCAGCGGTGGCAGCAGTCAGGCTCATGTGCTCGGGCTCCCTCAGAGCTTGATCATCACGTTGCGCAGCTCGGTGTAGAACTCGAGCGAATGCACCCCACCCTCGCGGCCGATGCCGCTGGCCTTGGCGCCACCGAAGGCCGTGCGCAGGTCGCGCAGGAACCAGCT
>JBJOKP010000160.1:0-5921 GCA_046046045.1 Pseudomonadota bacterium
CCACCATCGTGCTGATCGAGCACGACATGGGCGTGGTGATGGACATCTCCGACCGCGTCGTGGTGCTGGACTACGGCAAGAAGATCGGCGACGGCACCCCCGACGAGGTGCGCAGCAACGAGGAGGTCATCAAGGCCTACCTCGGCACCAGCCACTGAGCGGCGGAGAGACACGCATCATGGGATTTTTCCTGGAAACCCTCTTCGGCGGCCTGATGACGGGCATGCTGTATTCGCTCATCGCCCTGGGCTTCGTGCTCATCTTCAAGGCCAGCGGTGTCTTCAACTTTGCCCAGGGCGCGATGGTGCTGTTCGCTGCCCTGGCGATGGCGCGTTTCTCGACCTGGATTCCGGCCCTGCTGAATTTCGACAGCAAGCTGCTCGCCAACATCCTGGCCCTGCTGGCCGCCATGGCAGTGATGGTGGTGGTGGCCTGGTTGATCGAACGCCTGGTGCTGGGCAAGCTCGTCAACCAGGAGGGCATCACCCTGCTGATGGCCACGCTGGGTGTGACCTACTTCCTGGAAGGTCTGGGCCAGACCATCTTCGGGTCGGACATCTACAAGATCGACGTGGGCCTGCCCAAGGATCCGATCTTCCTGCTTGAGCAAACCTTCCAGGGTGGCATCCTGGTGAGCAAGGAAGACCTCTACGCCGCCGTGATCGCGGCCGGCCTGGTGGCAGCACTGGCCGCCTTCTTCCAGTACACCGCCACGGGCCGGGCACTGCGCGCCGTGGCCGACGACCACCAGGCGGCGCAATCCATCGGCATCCCCCTGAACCGCATCTGGGTCATCGTCTGGAGCGTGGCGGGTTTCGTGGCCCTGGTGGCCGGCGTGATCTGGGGCAGCAAGCTGGGCGTGCAGTTCTCGCTCTCGCTGGTGGCGCTGAAGGCCCTGCCGGTGGTGATCCTGGGCGGCCTGACCTCGGTGCCTGGCGCCATCATCGGCGGCCTGATCATCGGTGTCGGCGAGAAGCTCAGCGAGGTCTACATCGGCTCGCTCATCGGTGGGGGCATCGAGATCTGGTTCGCCTATGTGCTGGCCCTGGTCTTCCTGCTGGTGCGTCCGCAGGGCCTGTTCGGCGAGAAGATCATTGACCGCGTGTGAACGCCCACCAGAACAAGAGCACCGGAGTCCCACATGCTTTACCGTGAAAACGGCCAGTTCAAGACGAGCTACTCGTCGGACCAGCAGATCTTCCCCATCCTGCAGGACCGCGTAGCCATCGGCCTGCTGGTGGCCTTTGCCGCCATCGCCGTGCCGCTCCTGGCGTCGGAATACCTGTTCCGTGCCATCCTGATCCCCTTCCTCATCCTGTCGCTGGCCGCCCTGGGCCTCAACATCCTCGTGGGCTACTGCGGCCAGATCTCGCTGGGCACGGGCGCCTTCATGGCGGTGGGCGCCTATGCGGCATACAACTTCCAGGTCCGCATCGAGGGCATGCCGGTGATCGCCTCGCTGCTGCTGGGCGGCGTCTGTGCCACCGGCGTCGGGGTGCTGTTCGGTATCCCGTCGCTGCGCATCAAGGGCCTGTATCTGGCCGTGGCCACGCTGGCCGCCCAGTTCTTTGTCGACTGGTCCTTCCTGCGCATCAAGTGGTTCACCAATGACTCCGCCTCGGGTTCGGTCAGCGTGGCCGGACTGCAGGTCCTGGGTCTGCCCATCGAGACCCCGGTGCAGAAGTACCTCTTCTGCCTGGCCTTCCTCATCGTCTTCGGCCTGCTGGCCAAGAACCTGGTGCGCGGCAACATCGGCCGCGAATGGATGGCCATGCGCGACATGGACGTGGCTGCCGCCGTGATCGGCATCCGCCCGATCTACGCCAAGCTCACCGCCTTCGCCGTCAGCAGCTTCATCGTCGGCGTGGCCGGGGCACTCTGGGGCTTTGTCTACCTGGGGTCCTGGGAGCCTGCAGCCTTCTCGATCGACCGCAGCTTCCAGCTGCTCTTCATGGTCATCATCGGAGGCCTGGGTTCCATCATGGGCAGCTTCTTCGGGGCGGCCTTCATCGTGGTGCTGCCCATCGTGCTGGACCAGTTGGGCACGACCCTGGGATTCGACACCGCCCTGGCCTCGCACCTGACCTTCATGATCTTCGGTGGCCTCATCGTCTTCTTCCTGATCGTCGAACCCCACGGGCTGGCCCGGCTGTGGTCGATCGCCAAGGAGAAGCTGCGCCTGTGGCCCTTCCCGCACTGACGCAGACCGAATTTCTTCCAACAGCCCGGGGTGATGCGGCAGCCCGGGGTGACATCCAGCGCCGCAGACCCCCATCCATCCTCCGGAGGCAGACATGAAGCTTCGTTCCCTCGCCCTTGCCGCCGCCGTCATGGCGGCTGGCCTGTCGTCCACACTGGTCAGCACGGGCGCGTTCGCCCAGGCCAAGGAGCAGTTCTTCCCGGTGCTGGTGTATCGCACCGGCGCCTACGCCCCCAACGGCACGCCCTGGGCCAATGGCTACGTGGACTACCTCAAGTACGTCAACGCCAAGGGCGGCCTGAACGGCGTCAAGATCAGCTACGAGGAATGCGAGACCGGCTACGCCACCGACAAGGGCGTCGAGTGCTACGAGCGCCTCAAGGGCAAGGGGGCCACGGTGTTCCAGCCTCTCTCCACCGGCATCACTTTCGCGCTGACCGAAAAGGCCCCGGCCGACAAGATCCCCCTCATCACCGCCGGCTACGGCCGCAGCGAGTCGCAGGACGGCGGCGTCTTCAAGTGGAACTTCCCCCTGCTGGGCACCTACTGGGTGGCCGCCGACGTGCTGGTGCAGCACATCGCCAAGAAGGAAGGTGGCATCGACAAGCTCAAGGGCAAGAAGGTCGCCCTCGTGTACCACGACAGCCCCTATGGCAAGGAGCCCATCCCCCTGCTGCAGGAACGCGCCAAGCTCAATGGCTTCGAACTTTCCCTGCTGCCGGTGACCGCGCCGGGCGTGGAGCAGAAGTCCACCTGGCTGCAGATCCGCCAGAGCCGCCCGGACTACGTGCTGCTGTGGGGCTGGGGCGTCATGAATTCCGTGGCCCTGAAGGAAGCCGTGGCCACCGGCTATCCGCGCGAGAAGATGTACGGCGTGTGGTGGGCCGGTGCCGAGCCGGACGTGAAGGATGTGGGCGAGGGTGCCAAGGGCTACAACGCCGTGACCATGCAGCATGGCGCCGAACCCCAGGCGGCCGTGATCAAGGACGTGCTCAAGCTCGTGCACGACAAGGGCCAGGGCACGGGACCGAAGGACGAAGTGGGCCAGGTGCTCTACATGCGCGGCATGGTCTCGGCCCTGCTGGCCGTCGAAGGCGTCAAGCGCGCCCAGGAGAAATACGGCAAGGGCAAGGTCATGACCGGCGAGCAGACCCGCTGGGGCCTGGAGAACCTGGCGCTGGACCAGAAGAAGCTGGACGGCCTGGGTTTTGCCGGCGTCCTGCGTCCGGTCAGCACCAGCTGTTTCGATCACCTGGGTGCCAACTGGGCCCGCGTGCACACCTGGGACGGCGCCAAGTGGAAGTTCACCTCGGACTGGCTGCAGGCCGATGAACAGATCATCAAGCCCATGGCCCGCGCCGCCGCCGACAAGTACGCCGGCGAGAAGAAGCTGAGCCGCCGCGACTCCGGCGACTGCCAGGGGTAAATCGGGACCGAGCCGAGTCCCTGCGGACTCGGCTCAGCCCGATTTACCGGACCGGCCTGCAGGCCGGTCCGTAGGCACAACCCGATCAACACACAGGCCCCTTGCGGGCCCTCGCTAGAACGCGGCGTGCCGCGTTGCAGCGAGACACAAGGCACACCATGAGCGCAGCCAACATCCTTCTCAACGTCAACGGCATCGAGGTCATCTACAACCACGTGATCCTGGTGCTCAAGGGCGTGAGCCTGAAAGTCACCGAAGGCCAGGTGGTCGCCCTGCTGGGCGGCAACGGCGCAGGCAAGACCACCACCCTGCGGGCGGTGAGCAACCTGCTGGCCGGCGAGCGCGGCGAGGTCACCAAGGGCAGCATCGAATTGCGCGGCGAGCGCATCGAGGCGCTCAGCACCGCCGACATGGTCAACCGCGGCGTGGTGCAGGTGATGGAGGGGCGGCACTGCTTCGCCCACCTCACCATCGAGGAGAACCTGATGACCGGTGCCTACACCCGCACCGATGGCAAGGCCGCCGTGGCCGAGACGCTGGAGAAGGTCTACAACTACTTCCCCCGTCTCAAGACCCGCCGCACCAGCCAGGCCGCGTACACCTCGGGCGGCGAGCAGCAGATGTGCGCCATCGGCCGCGCGCTGATGTGCAATCCCAAGATGGTGCTGCTGGACGAACCCTCCATGGGCCTGGCGCCGCAGATCGTGGAGGAGGTGTTCGAGATCGTGAAGGATCTCAACACCAAGGAGCGGGTGACCTTCCTGCTGGCCGAGCAGAACACCAACATCGCCCTGAAATACGCCGACTACGGCTATATCCTGGAAAACGGCCGCATCGTGATGGACGGCGAGGCCAAGGCCCTGCGCGAGAACGAGGACGTCAAGGAGTTCTACCTCGGCATGGGCGGCGGCGACCGCAAGAGCTTCAAGGACGTGAAGAGCTACAAGCGCCGCAAGCGCTGGCTGGCCTGAGCGCACCGCTCCACCCAGCCTGCCTGCCTGCTGACCCTCTGCGCTCCCGCAGGGGCGGCGCCGAGTTGGTCTGCCACACTGTCGGCCAAGTTTCGAACCCGCCCAGGAGCCTGCCATGTCCGACGACTTCTTCGCCCCGCCTCCCTTCAATGTCGACGAGGGCCTGCGCCGCGCCACGCGCGAGCTGCGCGCCCTGGGCCTGGCCGAGCGGGCCGGTGTCTTCGAACTGGCGGGCGATCCGGTGATCCGGATGACGGCCGAGGCCTCGGCCATCAAGGCCGAGATGGTGCGCGAGCCGATGCGCAGCCCGCAGTGGAAGGTCCGCAACCTGCGCCACAGCGGCGATGTGCGCGACTTCATCGCCGAGGCCACCAAGAAGATCCGCGACTGGAAAGACGAACCCGACGAATGACCCGGGCCCACCCGCCATGACCCAGACAGCCACGACCTCCCCCTCCATCGCCTCTTCCTTCTACGACGCGCTCGAGACGCGTGCCCCCGCCGAGCGCGAGGCGGCCCTGATGGGGGCTCTGCCCGTTCTGCTGGGCCATGCATCGCAGCAGGCCAGCGCAGCGGCGGCGCAGCTGGCGGACGTGGCCACCGCGGCCATCACCAGCCGGGCGGCCCTGGCCACCCTGCCGGTGATCCGCAAGGGCGAGCTGCTGGAGCGCCAGCTGGCCGCCCGGGCGGCGGGTGGCAGTGGCGATGTCTTCGGCGGCTTTTCCGCCATCGGCTGGCAGACCCAGCCCCCGGGCCGGGGCGGCCGAGGCACCAGGCGGGTCTTCCAGTCCCCCGGGCCGATCTATGAACCCGAGGGCGAGGGCCGCGACTACTGGCGCATGGCGCGGGCCATCCATGCCGCGGGCTTTCGCGCCGGCGACCTGATCCACAACAGCTTCAGCTACCACCTCACGCCGGCGGGCTCCATGATGGAGACGGGGGCCCATGCGCTGGGCTGCACGGTCTTCGCCGGCGGCGTGGGTAATACCGAGCTGCAGCTGCAGGCCATGGCCGAGCTGAAGCCGCAGGGCTATATCGGCACACCCAGCTTCCTGAAGATCCTGGTCGAGAAGGCGGCCGAGACCGGCACCGACATCTCCTCGGTGACCAAGGCCCTGGTAAGCGGCGAGGCCTTCCCGCCCTCGCTGCGCGACTGGCTGGCCGAGCGCGGCATCACGGCCTACCAGTGTTATGCGACCGCCGACCTGGGTCTGATCGCCTACGAGACGTCGGCCCGCGAGGGTCTGGTGCTGGACGAGGGCGTGATCGTCGAGATCGTGCGCCCCGGCACCGGCGACCCGGTGCCCGAGGGTGAAGTGGGCGA
>JBJOKP010000161.1:0-5911 GCA_046046045.1 Pseudomonadota bacterium
CACCGGTCTATCGCCGGCAACCTCGGAACTGCCGCTGCCGCTGCCGTTGCCGCTGCCGTGCTGTGCCGCCACGGGCAGGGAGGCCAGCAGCGCGGCGGTGATCAGCGTCAGCTGGCGCAGCCGTCGTGCCGGCCGGGCAAGGATCATCGGTGTGCTGGGTCGGGACACGGCTGGGAACAGGAAAGCGTGGGCTTCATGATACGAAGCGGGGAGATCAGGCGGCCAGGACGAACCCGTCGCCAGACAGGAGTCGAGCATGCCGGTCTGGCTGTGGTGAAAAGGCGGCGCTCCCATGGCCGCGGGGTGGAAACCTTGCACGCCAGCCAGCATCGGGAGCGGGCCCTCGCTTGGCAGCGCGAAAGGTGTCGGGCGATAAACTGATCAGGCTGATGCGCAAGGCTCCTCGCGCTGCACGCCTTCTGCATCCAGAACACTTCCATGTCCCCAGGCCTCATCGCCCTCGATGCCTCGACCGACCGGGTCGAACTCGTCCTCAGTCGCCACGGCAAGATCAGCTCACGCACCCTGGGTGCAGGCGCCGATGCCTCACGCCAGGTGCTGCCCGCGCTGCAAGGGCTGCTGGCGGACGCGGGCATGACGCTGGCCGACATCACGGCCTTTGCCTATGGGGCCGGCCCGGGCGCCTTCACCGGCCTGCGCACCGCCTGCGCCATCACCCAGGGCCTGGCCTTCGGCACCGGCAAGCCGGTGCTGGCCCTGGATACCCTGGCTGTGGTGGCCGAGGCCAGCTGGGCTGAGGCCGGGGTGGCCGAGGTCTGGGCCGTGCTGGATGCCCGCATGGGCGAGGTCTATGCCGCGCCGTACCGGCGCCTGGGCCCCGGCCGCTGGCAGGCGCTGGCGGCGGCCGCGCTCTACCGCCCCGAGGCCTTGCGGGATGGCCTGGCGCCGGGCGCCCGCATGGCGGGCCCGGGCGTGGCTGCCTACGCCGAGCTGCGCGACAGCGCTGCCGCCCTGGCCGTCCCGGCCCGTCCAGCGGGTGCGGCCATGCTGGCGCTGGCGCAGGCGGCTTGGGGCGATGAGGCGCGGCTGGACCCGGCGGCCGCCCTGCCGGTCTATGTGCGCGACAAGGTGGCGCAGACCACGGCGGAACGCCAGGCGGCCAAGGCCGCGGCTGCGGTGTCTGCCGCCGCGGAGTTGCTGGCATGAACGCGGCGCTGCTTCCTTCCTCCGGCCAGCCGGTGGGGCGCATCTCGCCCCGGCTGGTGGACATGCACATCGGCCAGCTCGACAAGATCCTCTCGATCGAGGCGCGGGCCTATCCCTTTCCCTGGACCCGCGGCAATTTCATCGACTCGCTCGCCGCCGGCTACCGGATGCAGTGCCTGTTCTCCCAGGGTGTGCTGGCGGGCTACTACGTCGCCATGAAGGGGGTGGACGAGATCCACCTGCTCAACATCACGGTGGCACCCGAGCACCAGGGACGTGGCCATGCCCGCACCATGCTGGCCGCGCTGACCCACCATGCCCTGCTGCAGCACGTGCCCTCGCTGCTGCTGGAAGTGCGCCCGAGCAACCGGCGCGCCCGTGACCTGTACGAAGGCACGGGCTTCGAGCTGATCGGCGTGCGCCGCGGCTATTACCCGGACCATGGCGGCCGCCGCGAAGACGCGCTGGTCATGCGCCGCGAGGTGCCCTTGTCCTTCGTGCCATGAGCTGGACCCCGCATCAGCAGGCCCTGCTGCGCGAGATGGGCCTGCGCATCTGGGCTGCACCAGCAGCTGGCCGGCGCAGCGCTGAAGTCGTGCCGTCCATTGCCGAAGAGGCGCCAGCCGCGAGGGCCGCATCGACGGTGGCAGATGCGCCGAGCGCGACCTTGCCCATCTCCGTCATGCCGCAGGTGGCTGCAGCCCAGCCTGCCCCGGCCCAGTCCGCCATGCCCGCGGCAAGTTCGGCGGTCGCCGCGCTGGACTGGCCGGAACTGGCCGCCGCCGTGGCTGGCTGCCGCGCCTGCGGACTGTGTGAAAGCCGCACCCAGACGGTGTTCGGCGTGGGTCACCGGTCTGCACACTGGATGCTGGTGGGCGAAGCCCCCGGCGAGCAGGAAGACAAGCAGGGCGAGCCCTTCGTGGGCAAGGCCGGTCAACTGCTCGACAACATGCTGCGTGCGGTGGGCCTCACGCGTGGCGAGGCCGATGCGTCCTCGCAGGTCTACATCGCCAATGTGCTGAAGTGCCGGCCCCCGCAGAACCGCAATCCCCTGCCGGAGGAAGTGGCCCGCTGCGAGCCCTATCTGCGCCGCCAGGTGGCCCTGGTGCAGCCCCGGCTCATCCTGGCCATGGGCCGCTTTGCGGTGCAGTCCATCCTGGCCAGCCAGGAGCCGATCGGCCGCCTGCGTGGCCGCATCCACCAGTACGAGGGTGTGCCGGTGGTGGTGACCT
The DNA here is from genome assembly GCA_046046045.1 of Pseudomonadota bacterium. GTDB lineage: Bacteria > Pseudomonadota > Gammaproteobacteria > Burkholderiales > Burkholderiaceae_C > Sphaerotilus. The sequence goes on from JBJOKP010000161.1 coordinate 2,400, forward strand.
ATCACCCGGCCTATCTGCTGCGCAATCCGATCGACAAGGCGAGGGCCTGGGAAGACCTGTGCCTGGCGCGGGAACTCATCAACCACCCCGACGCCGGCCCGCACTGAGCCGGCTGGCGCATCGGGTCGGCCGGACGTGCACGACGACGTGCAGAACGCCGCGGCAGACCCGGCGGCCGATCAGGCCTGGCGCAGCACCCTGGCGGCGTCCAGCGCGAAGTAGGTGAGGATGCCGTCGGCACCGGCGCGCTTGAAGGCCAGCAGGCTTTCCATCATCACCGCGTCATGGTCGAGCCAGCCATTGGCGGCGGCGGCCTTCAGCATCGCGTATTCACCACTCACCTGGTAGGCGAAGGTGGGCACGCGGAATTCGTCCTTCACCCGCCGCACGATGTCGAGGTAAGGCATGCCGGGCTTGACCATCACCATGTCGGCGCCTTCGGCAATGTCGAGCGCCACTTCGCGCAAGGCCTCGTCGCTGTTGCCCGGGTCCATCTGGTAGACCTTCTTGTTGCTCTTGCCGAGGTTGCCACCGGAGCCGACGGCGTCGCGGAAGGGTCCATAGAAGGCGCTGGCGTATTTGGCGCTGTAGGCCATGATGCGGGTGTGCACCAGACGCTCGGTCTCAAGCGCGCGGCGGATGGCACCGATGCGGCCATCCATCATGTCGCTGGGGGCGACGATGTCGACGCCGGCCCGAGCCTGAACCAGGGCCTGCTGGACCAGCACCTCGATGGTCTCGTCATTGAGCACATAGCCGCTGTCGTCGATCAGGCCGTCCTGGCCGTGGCTGGTGTAGGGGTCCAGGGCCACGTCAGTCATCACGCCGAGTTCAGGGAAGCGGCGCTTGAGTTCGCTGACCACCCGCGGCACCAGGCCATCGGGGTTGCAGGCCTCGCGGCCGTCCGGTGTCTTGCCGGCCGACTCCAGCACGGGAAACAGGGCCATCACAGGAATGCCCGCGGCCACGCAGGCTTCGGCCACCGGCAGCAGCTGGTCCAGGCTGCGGCGCTGCACACCGGGCATGGAGCCGACGTCCTGCACCTTGCCCTGGCCTTCCAGCACGAAGACCGGATAGATCAGGTCGCTGGTCCGCAGTTCATGTTCACGCACCAGGGCGCGGGTAAAGGCATCGCGGCGCAGGCGACGGGGACGCTGTAGCGGAAAACCGGCGGCGGGAAAGCTCATGTCGGGTGGGATGCGTTGAGGAAGACACAGGGCTGACCGGATCTGAAACCCGCGTCGTCAGCCGTGCTGCTTCCGTCTCGGGAAATGCCCGGGGTCATGCTTGGCCTGTCGGGAAAGGCTGCTAGACTTCTCAGCGGATGATACGTCGCAAGGCGTTCATCCCCTGCTTTTCCTCCCTGAGCAGGTGCCTTACCGTGTTGACAGCGATAAGGCTTTGCAGCCCCAGTCCGCGACTGGGGCTCTTTTTTTGTCCGCTCGGAAAGAGGATCAAGGGCGCATACCGCATCTATCCCGGTCGGTATGGCAAGGGCTTCAGCGCATCACGACGGGCTGTTTGCCCTGGTCGGGTAAGGCTGTGGCGCGCGGAAGCCTTCCGCGCGGACGGCCCACAGGCTTGCGCAACGTGCCTAGTGCCCCAGTGAACTAGTGACCTAGTGGTCTTGAGCGGCGGCACTCAGCGCTGGGGCAGGGCTGAGGCCTGGTCCAGCTGGAAGCGCGAGGTAGCGGGCGACGAGACGGGCGTTGGCCCTACATCGTCCAGGCTGGCCGGACGGGTCGCGTTGAGGTCATCGAACCACGAAGTACGCGGCGGATCGAGTTGCTGGGGCTGGGTGTCGGTCAAGCCGCCAGCACTGGCGCCCAACGGCTCGGAACTCTCCGCCGGCACGAGCAGGCGTCGCACGGCCAGAGGATCAGGCAGCCAGGCTTCGCTCCACACATGCAGTGGGATGCCTGCGGCACGCAGCACCCGCTCCACGCGCAGACGACGCTTGCGGGTCTTGTCGTTCTCGATCTTCTCGGGTTCGCGCACCTCGATCACGGCGATGACGTTGGAGGCCGGATCACACACCACCAGATCGACACAGGCGTAACCCACACGGCGCAGCCATTCGACGTAGGAGAGGCGGGTGGGTACCCGCAGGAAACGGGCGAGAGGTATCTGTGCCAGCACCATGCATTCGGGTACGGCCCGGCGGAGCAGGTCGAAGGCCCGGCGATGGCGCATGGTCATGACCCGGGTGGCCTCGGGGGGCCAGCCGATGACGGTGTCGACCGCATCGAGGGTGCGGCCGTTGCCGCGCTGGACCTGTGTGGTTTCCGCGCCGGAGCGGCGCTTGCTGATCCACAGCAAGAGGAGAGTGGCAACCACGGCAGCCAGAGCAAGGCGCCCGTACCAAGTGTCGAGAAGCGAGAAATCCATCACGCCGAAAGTACCGGCCGAGCCGCCGGACGTCAATCCCGCCGAGGGTTGTTTTCACGCATAGGTAGGACACGATCTTCCCTGGAGCGTTGCCCTGGCGCCTCAACAGCGCAGGCTCGCCGCCTGGGGGGTGTGGCCGCGCACGCCAGCTTTGCTGTCCCGCCCTCAGAAAAATGCAAAAACGTCAGATCAGGAACCAGCGACCAGAGTTTCAGCGGCCCATGCCGGGCAGGCCCTTCATGCCGCCCATGCGCTTCATCATCTTCATGAGGCCGCCGCCCTTCATCTTCTTCATCATGGTCTGCATCTGGTCGAACTGGTTGAGCAGGCGGTTGACGTCCTGGATCTGCACGCCCGCACCCTGGGCGATGCGGCGCTTGCGGCTGGCCTTGGTCTTGCCGTCCATCAGCAGGGCCGGCTGGCGACGTTCCTTGGCCGTCATCGCGTTGAGGATGCCTTCCATGCGTTTCACGTCGCGCTCGGCACGGGCCATGTCAGCCTGACCGGCCTTGGCCGCCAACTGGCTGGGTAGCTTGTCCATCAGGCTGCCCAGGCCGCCCATCTTCTTCATCTGGCTGATCTGCGCCAGGAAGTCGTTGAGGTCGAAGCCATCGCCCGACTTGAGCTTGTCGGCCAGCTTGTGGGCGGCTTCGAGGTCCACGCCCTTCTGCACTTCCTCGACCAGGGCGACGATGTCGCCCATGCCCAGCACCCGGCCGGCATGGCGTTCCGCGTCGAAGACCTCCAGGCCATCGATCTTTTCCGACACGCCAGCGAACTTGATCGGTGCACCGGCCACCTGGCGCACCGACAACGCCGCGCCACCGCGAGAGTCGCCGTCCAGCTTGGTCAGCACCACGCCGGTGAGCGGTAGGGCTTCCTTGAAGGCGCGCGCCGTGTTGACGGCGTCCTGGCCCTGCATGGCATCGACCACGAACAGGGTCTCGACCGGCGCGAGGCTGGCGTGCAGTTCGCTGATCTCGGCCATCAAGGCCTCGTCGATCGCCAGGCGGCCGGCGGTGTCCACCAGCAGAACGTCGAAGAAATGGCGGCGCGCATGGTCCAGCGCGGCCAGGGCGATGTCGCGCGGCTTCTGGCCGGCGTCACTCGGGAACCATTCGGCC
>JBJOKP010000162.1:0-5905 GCA_046046045.1 Pseudomonadota bacterium
GCGAACGGCGACCGAACGGTCCCCCCCCCAATGACATCCTCCTCCACCGAATCCGGCCCGGCCGTGCCGGCCCGCTGCGGCCTGGTCGCCATCGTCGGCCGACCCAATGTCGGCAAGTCCACCCTGCTCAACAGCCTGGTGGGCCAGAAGGTCAGCATCACCTCGCGCAAGGCCCAGACCACGCGCCACCGCATCACCGGCATCCGCAGCCTGGGCCAAGGCACGGACCTGGCCGCGCTGGCTGCCGAACTGGGCGCCGGCCTGGTCGTGGAGGACGAGGAGGACGGCGAGCGCCCCGCCGCAACGCCTTCGGCGCCCTCGGGCAGCCCGGCCGCCGCCACCGTCCCCGCCAGTGACAACCGGGACCAGGCCCAGCGCCTGGCCGCCCTGAACGCCCAGTTCGTCTTCGTCGACACGCCCGGCTTCCAGACCCGCCACACGGTCAAGGGCACCTCGGCCCTGAACCGCTCGCTCAACAAGACGGTGCAGGCCGTGCTGGGCGACGTGGACGTGGTGCTCCTTCTGGTCGAGGCCGGCCACTTCGGCCTGGACGACGCCAAGGTGCTCTCGCTCATGCCCACGCACAAGCCGGTCATCCTGGTGGCCAACAAGCTGGACAAGGTGCACCGCCGCGCCGACCTGCTGCCCTGGCTGCAGCAGATGCAGGAGCGTCATCCCTTCGCCGAGTTCGTGCCCCTCACCGCCCGCCGCCTGGCCGACTGCGAGCGCCTGCTTGAGATCGTCGCCCCCTACCTGCCCCAGCAGGACTGGTACTACGAGGCCGACGCCCTGACCGACCGCAGCGACCGCTTCCTGGCCGCCGAACTCATCCGCGAGAAGCTCTTCCGCCTCACCGGCGACGAGCTGCCCTACACCTCCACCGTGGTCATCGACCGCTACCAGGAAGAAGGCAGCCTGCACCGCATCGCCGCCACCATCGTGGTCGAGCGCGACGCCCACAAGGGCATGGTGATCGGCGAAGGCGGCGAACGCCTCAAGCGCATCGGCAGCGAAGCCCGGCAGGAACTGGAGCGCCTGAACGGCGGCAAGGTCTTCCTGGAACTCTGGGTCAAGGTGCGTTCGGGCTGGGCCGACGACGAGGCCCGCGTGCGCAGCTACGGCTACGAGTGAGCCGCAGTCTGGCCAGGGGCGGCAGCGGCGCGCGTCGACGCTCCTCGTCCAGCGCGCCACCGCCGCCGCAGCCGGCCTATGTGCTGCACAGCTATGACTGGAGCGAATCCAGCCTGGTGGTCGAGCTCTTCGCCCGCGAACTTGGCCGGGTGATCGTGGTGGCGCGCGGCGCCAAGCGGCCGCACTCGCAGCTGCGCGCCGTGCTGCTGCCGCTGCAGCGCATCTCCGTCCACCTCAGCGCCCGCAGGCGCAGCAGCGCGCCCGAGGCCACCGGCGACGACGCCAGCCACGGCCAGGTGCCGCAGGACGGTGGCGACGATTCCGAATTCCACCTGCTGCGCAGCGCCGAATGGGCCTCCGGCTCGGCCCTGCCCGGCGGCGCCGCCCTGATGTCGGGCTTCTACCTGAACGAGCTGCTGCTGCGCGCCCTGGCCCGCCACGATCCGCACCCCGAGCTCTTCGACGCCTACGCCGCCACCCTGCCCCTGCTGGGCGCGGGAGATCCGGACGAAACCACGGTGGCCGGCGCCCGCCTGGCCGCCGCCCTGCGCGCCTTCGAGCTGCGCCTGCTGCGCAGCACCGGCCTGCTGCCCGAGTTCGACCGCGTCACCGCCACCCAGGCGGCGCTGGACCTGCACGACCCCGAGGCCCGCTACCTGCTGCGCGGCGAGGCCGGGCTGATGGACGTGCGTCACCTGCGCCACATGGAGCGCCACCTCGAACGTGACGGCGAGACGCCCTGGGGCGAGCTGCGCCTGGCCCGCGAGGAAGGTGGCGGCGGCCTCATCGCCCCGCTCTGCCTGGCCATCGAGTCCGCCCTGCAGCAGGATGACCTGCTCGCCCTGCAGACCGCCTGCCTGGGCGCACCCGGCGAGCTCAAGCAGCAGCTGCGCCGCACGCTTCACTATCATTTCGGCGAACGGGCCCTGCGCACCCGCCAGGTGATGCAGGGCATCCAGCAGCTGCTGGGCGGCACGGGCTCATCTGCCTGATCGGCCCGCCGCCACCCCGACCCCTACCCACTGCCGATGAACCCTCTCGTCGCCCCCGAAGCCGGCGCCCATGCCGGCCCCGAGATGACCACCCTCTCGGTCAACCTCAACAAGGTCGCCCTGCTGCGCAACAGCCGCCACCTGGGCATCCCCAGCGTGATGACCGCCGCCCGCCAGGTGGCCGCGGCCGGGGCCGGTGGCATCACCGTGCATCCGCGCCCGGACGAGCGTCACATCCGCGCCAGCGATGTGCACGAGCTCGCCGCCTGGATCGCCACCCAGCCCGGCCTGGAATACAACATCGAGGGCAACCCCTTCCACAACCTCATGGACTTCATCCGCACGGTGAAGCCGGCCCAGGCCACCTTCGTGCCCGATGCCGTGGGCCAGTTCACCAGCGACCACGGCTGGTGCCAGGCGGAAGACTTCGACCGCCTCGTGCCCCTGATCGCCGAATGCCATGCCCTGGGCGTGCGGGTCAGCCTCTTCGTCGACCCCGACCCGGCCGTCATGCCCCTGGCCCGTGGCGCCGGCGCCGACCGCGTGGAGCTCTACACCGAGGCCTACGCCCATGCCCACGGCACGCCCGAGCACGCCGCCACCCTGGCGCGCTACGTGGAGGCCGGCCGCGCCGCCCTGGCCGCGGGCCTGGGCCTGAATGCCGGCCATGACCTGAACCGGGACAACCTGGCCGACTTCCTGCGCGCCGTGCCCGGCGTGGCCGAGGTCAGCATCGGCCATGCCCTGGTGGCCGACGCGCTGGATCTGGGCTACTCAGAAACCGTGGCCGACTACCTGCGCTGCATCCGCCGCGCCTACGCGCCGGCCTGAGCGGCGAGCGCCCGCCTCCCTTCCACGCCTGCCCCCGGCCCGCCCCGACCCCCGTGATCCACGGCATAGGCACCGACATCTGCGACATCCGCCGCATCGCCGCCACCCTGGCGCGGCGCGGCGACCGCTTTGCCGAGAAGGTGCTCGGCCCCACCGAGCTGCGCGTCTTCCACCACCGCCGCGCGAAGGTCGAGGCGCGCGGGCTGGCCTACCTGGCCACCCGCTTCTCGGCCAAGGAGGCCTTCTCCAAGGCCATCGGCCTGGGCCTGCACCAGCCCATGAGCTGGCGGGCCTGCGAGATCCTCAACCATGCCAGCGGCCAGCCCTACATCCGCCTGCATGGTGAACTGGCCGCCTGGTTCGCCGCCCGCGGCCTGGTCGCCCATGTCACCCTGAGCGACGAGACCGACACGGCGGTGAGCTTCGTCGTCGTCGAACGCGCTGCCGCCGCCCCCTCTCCGGACACGCCATGACCCTGCCCCACGCCCCCGTCGTGCTCGACATCGCCGGCACCGCCCTCAGCGCCGACGACCGCCGCCGCCTGGCCCATCCCCTCACCGGCGGGCTCATCCTCTTCACCCGCAACTGGGTGGACCGGGCCCAGCTCACCGGCCTGATCGCCGAGATGAAGGACATCCGCCCCGACCTGCTGGTCAGCATCGACCACGAGGGCGGCCGGGTGCAGCGCCTGCGCAGCGACGTGTTCACGCCGCTGCCGCCCATGGCCGAGTTCGGCCAGCGCTGGCTGCAGCCCGAGCAGCCCGGCCAACTGCCCGGCCACTCGGCCCTGGCCGCCTGCGCCGCCGCCACCGCCGCGGGTTATGTGCTGGCCAGCGAGCTGCGCGCCTGCGGCGTGGACCTCAGCTTCACCCCGGTGCTGGACCTGGACCATGGCCGTAGCGCCGTGATCGGCAACCGCGCCTTCCACCGCGACCCGCGCATCGTCACCCAGCTGGCGCGCAGCCTGATGCACGGCCTGCTGCAGGCCGGCATGGCCAACTGCGGCAAACATTTCCCCGGCCACGGCTGGGCCAGCGCCGATTCGCATGTGGCCGAGCCGGTGGACGAGCGCCCGCTGGACGCCATCCTGGCCGACGACGCCCTGCCCTATGCCTGGCTGGCCCAGGTCATCAGCTCGGTCATGCCGGCCCATGTGCTCTACCCCCAGGTGGACGCCCGCCCGGCCGGGTATTCCGAGGTCTGGCTGCAGCAGGTGCTGCGCGAGCGCCTGGGCTTTGACGGCGCCATCTTCAGCGACGACCTGAGCATGGAAGGCGCCCGCCGCGTGCCAGGCGTCGAAGGTGGCCGGACCCTGAGCTACGACCGCGCCGCCACCCTGGCGCTGGCAGCCGGCTGCGACCTGGTGCTGCTCTGCAACCAGTCCATCGGCGATGGCCGGGCAGTGGACGAGTTGCTGGACGGCCTGTCAGCCGCCGCCGACGCCGGCCGCTGGCAGCCCGACCCGGCCAGCGAGGCGCGCCGCCTGGCCCTGCTGCCCCAGACCCCACCCCTGCCCTGGGACGAACTCATGCACCACGCACCCTACCAGCGGGCGCTGGAGCTGATCGCCTGAGGCCAGCCTGCCCTGCGTCGCCCTCGCGGCGTTTCAGCCGGCACGCGCCGGATCGTCGCAGCGGTAGTGGTAGCCATGGGCCACGCCAAAACCCAGGCGGCGGTAGGTGGCCACCGCCGGGTGGTTGTCGGCGCTGACCTGCAGATAGGCCAGGCGCGCCCCCTCCGCCGCGGCCAGTCCCAGCAGGGCGGCACAGAGCTGGCCGGCCAGGCCGCGGCCACGCTGGGCCGGCGGCACGAAGATGTCGAACAGCCCCACCCGGTCAGCCTCGCGGGCGAACTGGCCGCAGGCCAGCAAGCTGCCCGCGCCATCCTCCAGGCGGAAGGCCTGGTGCGGCACGATGACCGAGGCCAGGCGACGCGCATGCGCCTCGCGTTGTCCGGCGGGTGAACCGCGCAGGCTGCCGATCAGCTCGGCAAAGTCCAGCGGCGCCACCGGCCGCAGCTGCAGTCCGGCCGGCAGATCGGCCGCGGCAGCTTGCGGCGCGGCATGGGCCATGACGAAGGTGGGTTCGATGCGGCTCAGGCCCAGTCCGGCCAGGGCCTCGTCCAGCACCTGGCCGTCGGCCTCGGGCGCCACCAGGGCCAGCCCATCGGCCCGGGCCGGCAGGCGCAGCACCAGGGGCAGGTCGGCCGCCTCGTAGCAGGCGCGGGCCCGCGCCAGGCGTTCGGCCAGGGGCAGGCGGCCGGCGGCCAGGGGATAGATGCAGCGCGAGCGCTTGGCCTTGACGGGGCAGTGGCGCAGCAGCCAACCATCCAGCCAGCGCTGCTCGGTGACCGAGGCGGCATTCATGCCAGCCTCCTCGGCCGCCAGGCTCACGGACAGCGGCAGGGCCGCGGCGCCAGCCGGCGCGGAGTCGCCGAAAGAGGCCATGACGGGCAGGCGGAGATCACGGGAACAGCCCCGCGCCCGGAGCATCTCATGCCCCGAGCCCCCGGCCCAGCCCGCGCCGGGATGTGAGATCCCGGACCGGCGAGCGCGCACCGCTTGTCCCAGATCAAGTCGTGGCAGGGCGGGTCGATATCATGGCTTTCACGCCTGCCCTCGCCATGTCTCCCGCCACCCTCCTCATCGTCGACGACAGCCCCGAGAACCTCGCGGTGCTGGGTGAGCTGCTGCGCGAGCAGTACCGCATCCGCGCCGCCACATCGGGTCCCGAGGCCCTGCGCCTGGCCACCCTGGCGCCGCCGCCCGATCTCATCATCCTCGACGTGATGATGCCCGGCATGGACGGCTACGAGGTGCTGCGCCGCCTGCGCGCCGACCCGGCCACGGGCGAGGTGCCGGTCATCTTCGCCACCTCGCTGGACGCCGCCGAGGACGAGGAACTGGGCCTGCGCCTGGGCGCGGTGGACTACATCACCAAGCCGCTGCGCCC
>JBJOKP010000163.1:0-5890 GCA_046046045.1 Pseudomonadota bacterium
ACCAGCTGCCCACGTTGGGCATGGAGGTCCAGGGCTCGGCCGGGGCCAGGGCTGGGCCGTGCTGCAGCAGCTCGATGGAGATCTGGTCGGGCGAGCGCACGAAGGCCATGCGGCCGTCGCGCGGCGGGCGCAGGATGGTCACGCCGTGGGCCTGCAGGCGCTCGCAGGCGGCGTAGATGTTGTCCACCGCAAAGGCCAGGTGGCCGAAGTTGCGGCCACCGGTGTAGACCTCGGGGTCCCAGTTGTGGGTGAGCTCGACCTCAGCGTCGGGCTGGCCCGGGGCGCTCAGGTAGATGAGGGTGAAGCGGCCCGCCTCGCTGCTGTGGCGGCGGGTCTCTTCCAGGCCCAGGGCGTCGCGGTAGAAGCGCAGCGAGGCTTCGGGGTCGGTCACGCGGACCATGGTGTGCAGATAGCGCATAGTGGGTCAGTTCATCCATCGTCAGGCAAGGGCGCGGATTCTGCCCAGCCCCGCCGGCCGGCGCTCTGGCTCGGGAAATGCCGCCGGCATGCCGCGCCGGGGGCCAGCGCGGCTCAGGGCCTGAGCTGGTGGTAGACCGTCTGGCTCAGCTGGGCCAGGGCCTCGTGGGAGAGTTCTCCCGAGAGGGCATAGGCGAAGCGGCCCTCGGTCCAGTAGAAGCTCTGCAGCGGCCCGCGTCGCGCCCAGGAGAAGGACGCGAGCGGCAGCTCGGAGATCGGGCTGGGGGGGCTGGTGGCGCTGGTGGGGCGGGCATCGGCGCCGGGCGCCGTCGTGCCGGCGCTGGCCGGGGCCATCGTGTCTTCACCCAGCACACCCAGGTAGAGGGTCAGGCGCTGGCCGCCGCTGTCCTCGTACATGAACTGGGCGCGGGTGGCGCCGGCTGCGCCCTGGGTGTCGCCCGGCAGCAGGCGGCCACCCACCAGGCGGTAGCCCTGGGCGTCCAGGCGCGGCAGGGTGAGGGGCTGGCCCAGGCGGCGTGACAGCCAGCGCAGCAGCTGGTCCTGCTCCGAGGCCGCCACCTCCACCGGCCGGCGCGCATCGACGCTGTAGACCGCATGGGCCACCAGGGCCTCGCGGAGCAGGCCGCGGCGGGTGGGATCCTGGCTGTTGGGGCTGTACTGGGTGGCCAGCACGCCAGCTGCCTGACTGGCGGTGGCGCCTGCGGCCAGTTCGATGCCGGCGCCCTCGGCATGACCCGGGCCTTCCATCAGGGGGCGGGCCAGCCAGCCGGCCGCCACACCCAGGCCCAGCATCAGCAGGGCAAAGGCGGCCCGCGGCAGGCTGCCCGAGGTGAACAGCCTCTCACCGAACAGCCGGCCGCCGAAACCGCTGCGGCCGGCGCGCCGCCAGTGGCCACGCGAGCCGGTCGAGGTTGACCGGGTCGGTGCGCCCGGCTTCCCGCCGCGGGCGCTGGCAGCACTGGATGAGCTGGAAGTGGATGACGCGGACGAGGCGCTGCTGCCGCGCGCAGCCCCGGCCGCCTGCGCGACCGGATGGCCGGTGGCGGCGGCGACCAGGCGCTGCGGGATGGGCTGATCCAGCACCTCGCGCTGCAGCGCGCGCACGGCGTCGGCCTGGGCCTGCCAGGCGGCCACGGCGGCGCGGGCAGCCTCGTCTTCGGCCAGGCGGACATCGACCTGGTGGCGGGACCGGGCATCGAGCTGGTCGTCGACATAGGCGTGCAGCTCGGCCTCGCGGGGGATCGCGCCGGACGGCGAGGCACTGGAGGAAGCCTCAGGGACGAGGGTATCGATGGGTGGCGGGCGGTTCATCGGCGGCCTCCCTGCACCACGCGCAGCTGGGGCGCGCCGGTGTCGTCGAGGGCGGGTGGGGGCATGGATGGGCTTGTATCAGGGCTGGGTGGGGCACCTGTCACCGGGTGTGCCGGGCGTACCCCGCTCCGGGGGAGTCGGTCTTCCATGGCCAGGCGCATGGCGGCGCGGGCGCGCGAGAGGCGGGACATCACCGTGCCGGGCGGGATGCCGAGGACCTCGGCCACCTCGGCATAACTCAGTTCTTCCACCACCACCAGGAGCAGCACGGCACGCTGGGCGTCCGGCAGGGTGGCCAGGGCCTTTTCGGTATCAAGCTTGAGGTGCACGGCGCTGGCCAGGGTCGGCGCCGGGTGGGTCAACGCCGCTGCATCTGCCAGCAGGTCGGCCTGGGCATCGTCATCCCAGCTCAGCTCGTCGCGCCGGCTGCGCATCTGGCTGGCCCAGAGGTTGTGCATGAGGGTGAGCAGCCAGGGGCGCAGGCCGCTGGGGTCGGGCTCGTGGCGGCCGCTCAGGCGCTGGGTCAGCCGGCTCACGAAGCCGGGGCGGAACAGGTGCTGCTTGCGCAGCGCCCGCTCCAGCGTGTCCTGCACCAGGTCGTCGGCGCGGGCGGCATCCCCCGTCAGCAGCCGGGCATAACGCCGCAGCGGCGGGATGTGGGGGATGAGGTCACCCATGGCGCGCTGGACAGCTGGCGGGTGCGGACGAGAGCGTCAGCCGGCCGGATCAGGGCTTGGCGACATGCCAGACGTTGTTGAAGCCTTCGCCGGTCTTGTCGCCGGGCTTGTTGTCGCGCACCCAGTAGTAGAGCGGCTTGCCCTTCAGGGCCCATTGCTTGCTGCCGTCGTCGCGGGTGATGACGCTGTAGTCGCCCATGGCGCCGCTGGCCCAGGCGGCTGCCACCAGGGGCGGCCAGTTGGCGGCGCAGGGGCCGTTGCAGACGCTCTTGCCGCTGCCGGCGGCATCCTTGTCGAAGGTGTAGAGCGTCATGCCGTTGGGACCGACCAGGGCGCCGTCGGCCACCATGGCCGGGGCACTGCCGGCGCCGCTGGCGCAGGCCTGCAGCAGGAGGAGGGCGCCGGCCGAGGCAGCCAGGGCGAACAGGCGGGCGGGTTGGGAGACAACAGGCTTCATGTCGGGGACTCCGGTTCAGGTTGATGACCTGCGGTGTACGCCCGGGCCGGCCGGCTTATTCCTGACCGCCGGAGAAATTTTGTCCCCGCTGGCGTGGCAGGCCCCGGTCAGGGCTTGGCGGCACGGATGGCGCTCGGCTTGTTCTCGGCAGGCTTGACCATGGGCAGGCCGCGCTGGGCCCAGGTGCTCATGCCGCCGTTGACGTATTGCACCTGGGTCCAGCCGCGCTGGCGCAGGGCCTCGGCCACGCGCGAGGAGCGGTTCTGGGTGTTGCAGATCAGCAGGACGGGCTGGTCCTTGGGGATCTCGTTCATGCGCTGGCCGATCTGGCTCATGGGCAGCAGATGGGTGCCGGCGGCCACGCCGGCGGCGTGTTCCTGCGGCTCGCGGATGTCAAAGACCACGGCGCTGTGGGACTTGAGTGCCGTTTGCATCGCGTCCAGGGTGACAGCGCCGGAGCCCTGGGCCAGGGCCGGATCCATCATGCAGCAGACCCCCAGGGTCAACAGGCTGAACAGGCCACTGCGGCCGGCGGAAGTGAGGGAGAACGGCATGGGCATGGGCACCTCGTGAACAGGTGGAAGGTGGAGGGAAGTGGGCGGACGCGGTTGATTATCAGTGTTTGCTGATATTTGAGTTGTCCGGATGTGAAGACGCCCGACCTCGGTTTCCCCGGACAGCCAGCCGACCCCCTGGGGTCCACACTGGCGGGCCGCCGCCCCGGTGGCCCCTCCTCCCTGATCTGCCGCCGACATGAGCCTGTCCATCGTCTCGTCCCAGCCCGACCGCCTGCCTGATTGGCGCGCGGAGCCGCCAGCCTTCCTGCGTGCGCTCTATGACGCCGCGGTGCGCCGCGCCCTGCCGGCCCACACCCTGGCCGCCCACCTGCCTGCGCCGCCGCGCGGTCGCACGCTGGTGGTCGGTGCGGGCAAGGCCGGCGGGGCGATGGCGGCGGCCTTCGAGACGGCCTGGCCGGTCGGGGCGCCGCTTTCGGGCCTGGTCATCACCCGTTACGACCATGTGCCGCCGGGCTGGCGCGATGCGCCGCGGCGCATCGAGGTGGTCGAGGCCGCCCACCCGGTGCCCGATGCCGCCGGCCTGGCCGCCACCCGCCGCATGATGGACATGCTGCGCGCCGCCCGCCTGGGGCCGGACGACCTGGTGATCTGCCTCATCTCTGGCGGCGGCTCGGCCCTGCTCTGTGCGCCGGCCGAGGGCCTGGACTTCGCCGAGAAGCAGGCGGTCAACAAGGCCCTGCTGCTCTCGGGCGCCAACATCGGCGAGATGAACACGGTGCGCAAGCACCTCTCTGCCGTCAAGGGCGGCCGGCTGGCGGCCCTTTGTGCGCCAGCCCGGGTGCTCACCCTCACCATCAGCGATGTGCCGGGCGACGAGCCGGCGGTGATCGCCAGCGGCCCCACCGTGCCCGATGCGAGCAGCTGCGACCAGGCCCTGGCCATCCTCGACCGCTACGGCATCACTCTGCCGCCGGCCGCCCGCGCCGGCCTGGCAAGCGGCGCCTACGAGACGCCCAAGCCGGGCGATGCGGCCTTCACCGGCCACGAGCTCGCCATGATCGCCACGCCGCAGCAGAGCCTGGAGGCCGCCGCTGCACTGGCCTGTGCCCAGGGCCTGGAGGCCCATATCCTGAGCGATGAGCTGGAAGGTGAATCGGCCGAAGTGGGCAAGGTGCATGCCGCCCTGGCCCGGGCGGTGGCGCGGCGCGGTGCGCCCTTCCGCGCGCCCTGCGTCATCCTCTCCGGCGGCGAAACCACCGTGACGGTGCGCAAGCAGCCCGGCGTCACCCTGGGCAAGGGCGGCCGGGCGGGAGAGTTCATGATGGGCTGCGCCCTGGCGCTGCAGGGGCAGGCGGGGGTCTGGGGCCTGGCCGCGGACACCGACGGCATCGACGGCATGGAGGACAACGCCGGCGCCTGCATCACGCCCGACACCCTGGCGCGGGCCGCCGCCCTGGGCCTTTCGCTGCCGGACCACCTGACCCGGCACGATGCCTACGGCTTCTTCTCAGCCCTGGGCGACCTGGTGGTGACCGGGCCGACCTATACCAACGTCAACGACTTCCGCGCCCTGCTGGTGGTGTGAACGGCAGGATGGCCCGGCGCCCAGGCTGGGCGCGGCCGGCGGGGCGAGCGCATCCAGCGGCATGCTGGCACTGGGTTCGAACATGGTGCAGAAGCGGTCGCACAGGGCCTGGGCGGCGTCATGGATCTGGCGCGCAGAGCCGCGGGCGGCCGGATCGTCCTGGGTGTCGCGCAGGCAGGCCGAGCGGTTCAGGATGGTCTGCAGCGGCTCGCGCACGCCGTCGGCCAGGTCCAGCAGCAGGCGGTTGTGCAGCTGCTGGGCTATCTCGTCGCGCTGGCGGCTCAGGCGCAGGGCCTCGGCCAGGGCCTCCTGCTGGCGGGCCCGGCGCAGCACATGCCAGGTGAGCAGGGACATCACCCCGCTCAGCAGCAGAGCCAGGGTGATCCAGACGGTGGCGCGGTCGGCGGCATGTTCCTGGTGGTCCTGCAGAGCCTGCTCGGCCGGGACCAAGGCCGTGGCCACGACCAGGCCAGGGGCGGGTGCCGCCGTGGATTCGGTGCCGCGGACTGGCGGCGGCAAGGCCGGTGCGGTGGCGACCAGCGTGGACGCCAGGCGCTGCGCCTCCTGCGAAAGCGCGCGGCGGTCCTGCAGGATGGACAAGCCCACCGCGAGCCAGAGGGCAGCAAGCGCCACCGCGGCCAGCAACAGGATGCCCTGGCTGGCGCCATGCGGTGCCTCGGTGCCCAGGTGGTCCTGACCTGGGCGTGGCCCACGGCTGACCATCGCCATGGCGGGGGTCAGGGGCGCAGGCTGGGAACGGGGTAGGGCACTCATGTAGGGGGGGGCGTCTCGGCGCGCGATTATGAAACGAGGTGTTTCAACCCTGCCGCGATCCGGGCCGGTCCTTGCGCCTTTCGGGGTTCGGTCGATGTTCGGGGTGACCCTCGTTGCAGGAGTGCAACGT
>JBJOKP010000164.1:0-5865 GCA_046046045.1 Pseudomonadota bacterium
GCTCAATTCTGCAAGGTGGGCACCTGGATCAGCGGCGAATTGGCGAATTGGCCGGCCTGCGCGTGCCCTGGCCAGTGCCGTCGTGCACGACCACGCCAAGAAAAAGGGCCACGCCGGGTGACGGCGTGGCCCAAATGCAGGCGAAGACGGATGCGTCGCTGCAAACGAGAGCGGGGAGGCCTGGGTGGTGCAGGTCGGCGGTCTGGCCGAGGCGGCACGTGCGGGTGGCAAGCGGCTGTTCCCGTCGGGGGAGGAAACAGGCGGCTGACGCCCTGGGAGAGGCCCTGCATCCGATCCGGCTTGCCGGAGGGATGCAGGGCGGTGGGTCAGCTCAGTTCAGTGGAAGTCTGCGCAGGCGCAGGCCTCACTTGCCGAACTTGTAGCTGGGGCCCTTGAACTCGCCGGTCTTGTAGGTCGGCAGTGACGCCACACCGGTGAAGTGCACGCCGTCCCAGGTCGGGATGGGCGAGGGCATAGCCAGGGTCTGGCCCGGGCGCTGCACGTCGAAGCGCATCAGCATGGCGTTGTCTTCATGCTGGGTGGCATGGCAGTGCTCGACGAATGTGCCGGCGAACTCGCGGAACTGGATCGCCACTTCCACGCTGTCGGTCGCATGAGCGTCAGGTCCGATGCGGAAGATGTCCTTGCGGGCATATTTCTCCCAGGCCGGGGGGGCCTTGCCACCACGACGCAGGATCAC
Source organism: Pseudomonadota bacterium (assembly GCA_046046045.1). GTDB lineage: Bacteria > Pseudomonadota > Gammaproteobacteria > Burkholderiales > Burkholderiaceae_C > Sphaerotilus. The sequence continues at coordinate 701 of JBJOKP010000164.1, forward strand.
GCCTTCCTCGAAGTGGATGTGGATCGGGTGATCCCATCCACCCTGGAGCTGGAAGTACCAGATCTCGTAGGGAGATTCAGCCTGCTTGGTGCCGCCATCGGTCGGGCCGGTGGACAGCGTGGGGGCAGCCGTGATGCGGCGCATGTCGGCGTTGTAACCCGGGCCACCGTCGGCCTTGATGGTCCAGGGTTGCTCGTCGCTGCCACCGCTGTGGCCGAAGACGAAGCTGCGGTGCGTGGCGTTCTTCAATTTGTTGTTGTAGTCGGCCAGGCTGTTGCGGTCGATCTTCATCGGCAGCATCTTCAGCTTGCCTTCGGTGTACTGCGATGGGTCCATGGACAGGTCCTTGCCGGCATAGGCATGCACACGCAGTTCCATGAACTTGCCCACGCAGGGGTCACCGTCGGTCCAGCGGTCGGCCACGCCATCGCCGTCGTCGTCACGGGTCGTGCCCGGCACGTACTTGCCCGACAGCACATCGGCCAGCGGGATGCGCTTGCTGGTGATGACCGGGTCCTTGTGCTCCTGCACGTTCACGAAGTACAGCTTGTCGCCGGGGTTGATGCCGTTCTTGGCGCCGAAGTCCACGATGATGTCGTAGCGCTCGGCAATGGCCTGCTGCGGCAGGGTGCCCTTGTGCTCGGCCGCATCGCCGTTGCCGTCCAGGTCCGCCTTGCCGTCGAAGGCGACGCTGTGCTGCAGGATGTTGCCGTCGTTGGCGACCAGGTGGAAGGGGATGCGGTCGAAGCTCTTGCCTGAGCCGGCCGGACCGGCCATCTCGCCCTTGGTGTCGGCGCGTTCCTTGACCAGGGCCAGGGAGAGATAGCGTGACACCGAGCCGTTGAGCAGGCGGAAGCGGTACTTGCGGGCACGGACGTCCAGGTAGGGGTGGTAGACGAAGTTCGTCAGCAGCCGGTCACCCAGGAAGCCGTTCTTGTTGAAGACGTTGAACCACAGCTGGCCATCCTTGTCCCAGGCCTTGTCGCCGATCACGATGTTGATGTCGTAGTCGCGATTGCCCCAGGAATTGGCCGTGCCGCTGGGGAAGCGCAGGTTCACGCCGTCGTTGATGGACTCGTTGCCGCGGTCGATGGCGCTGTAGTAGTTCATCATGACCGCGTTGCCCTTGTACACGTTCTGCGCCGTGTAATCGAGCATGTGGTCGTGGAACCATTGGGTGCTCATCGTCTCGCGGTAGTCACCGCGGATCTTGATGGTGCCGTTCTTGCCATCGGCACCCACCTGGCAGGGCTTGTTGCCCGGGTTGGCATCGTTCACCCACAGGGTCTCGCCCTTCACGCAGGGGAAGGCCGCGCGCGGGTCGGTGGCGCCGGTGTTGATGGTGTCGTAGCCTGCCAGCTGGATGGGCCAGCGGTAGTCATAGAACTGACCGGGGAAGAAGAAGGCACTTGCCACGCCATCGCTCTCGGCCGGGTTGTGGCCGTTGTGCATGTGGGTGGAGATGGTGTGCAGCCCGAAACCCTTGTTGGCCGACGGGTCGAGCGGCAGGGCGTTGTAGTGGCGCAGGAGGATGGGCTGGCCGTAGCGCACCATCAGCAGCTTGGGCGGCATGGTGCCGTCAAAGGTCCACACCGAGTTGTGGTTCTGCACCGGGAACTTGGGATGGAAGAACACCGGCACGCCGGCGTTTGTGCCGCCCGGGAAGCCGTCCAGATGGGCTGCGCGGTGGTAGAGGCCACCCGGTCCGAACTCGGTGCCTTCGCGCCAGCCGTGCAACTGGCGCTTGTCGCGCATGCCGTGGTTGACGCGGGCGCCGGCCTGGGCCGTCTTGAAGAAGGCCTGCGGGTAGAACTCGTTCCAGCGCTGGTGCGACCAGCCCTCGCCGGGCGGGCGACCTTCGGCCGGTGCGCCGTGCAGCTCGCGGTTCAGGAAGGTCTTGATCTCCGGCGTCCACGGATTAGGCAGCGAGGTGTTCGAGTGCGCCGTGGGGAAGGGGAAGATGCCGGGCTGGCCCAGGAAGTTCTCCAGGTCCGTGCCCACCGGGGCGCTGCGCGCCATGCTTTCCGGATCCTGCTCGGGCGCCGCGCCGACCTGAGGCGCCGGCATCTGGGTCCATTGCTCCTGCGTGACGGCGGAGTTGCCGTCCAGCTTGTCCGTGCCGAACTCCTCGAAGATCAGCATGTTGAAGGTGAAGGACTCCGCGCCGAACAGCGGGCTGGGCTTGCCGCCGGTCGGGATCTTGTTGCCGGTCTGCTGGGCCAGCGGGATGGAGGTGTCGGTGCGGGTGTCGAAGTGGCTGCCCGGGCCGCTCGAATTCTCGAAGGAGCCTTCGTTGCTTGGTGCCAGGGTTTTCAGGGCATCGTTGGCCAGCAGGGTGGCATTGGGCGCGACCAGATGGGATGCGTCAGTGGCGGGTGGATCGCGGAAGACATCGCCGGCCACCGTGGCCATGCCGGCAGCGGAGAAGCCGGCGATGCTGGCGACGGCGGCCACGGAAACCGCGCGGCGGGTCCAGCGGCGTACCTGCGGCCGGGCTGTGACCGCGGCTGGCGGGGAATCGGTGTGGGAATCGGCCTGCGGGAATTGCATCGAATTCCCGGGCCTGTCATCTCTGCGTTCTGACATGGCGTGACCTCGTGAGCCTCATATTTCGTTGGTGGTGGCCGCCGGCGGGCCGGTGGCTGGGTCACTCAGCCGCACTTCATGCGGTATTCCAGGCAAAGGCATCCCTGGGCGACCGTTGCCGGCCGCCTTGCTGAATGCCTGGAAAGGTGAAGTAAGGCGAGTTAACGCAAAGATACGCAAGGCCACCCGCGATGCCAACTGAGGCGCGGATGCCAATGCGCTGAAGCCACCTGCAAGGCATTTGCGTCAGATCAACTGCCTGACCGGGGTTTCAGTTCTGGTTCACCTTCGGTTTGGCCGTCTTCACATGACGACGCTCAAATTAACATTTCTTGATCTTGATGATCGTCATGTTTGGCGATCTATTCCTAGACTTAAGGCCGGGTGGGTCCTGTCATGGGGGGCGGTAATCTTTCACGCCGCGGCGGACTCCGCGGTTCGGCGAAAACCGGTCGAAAGTCTCGGAGCGGCGCAACCCTGTCGCGTTGTGGCGACGTCTACCCCCGGGGCCGGTCCCGTCACTGGTGCAAGGCCGCCCATGAACGACAGCGCCCGCCACCGGAGGGGTGGCGGGCGCGCGTGATGGCAGTGGCGACGCTCTGGTCGCCTGCGTCAGTGGCAGGAGGCGGATCAGCGCTGGCGCCAGCCGTCGGTCAGCGTACCCAGGAAGGCAACGATGTCGGTCACCTCTTGCGGCGTGAGTCCGAGCTTGCCCAGTTCCTTGCGGTTCACGTTGGTGACCATCTCCGGGGCGGGCCAGCAGCCCGTGCGCACGGCTGCGGTCTCAGCCACCTTGTCGCCCACACACGGCGGACGCGTGTCGCGGCTGTTGTAGAACTCGACGACGTTCCTCAGGCTGGCGAAGTAGCCGTTGTGCATGTAGGGGCCGGTCAGGGCGATGTTGCGCAACGACGGCACCTTGAACTTTCCTATCTCCGCTGAAAGATCCATGTCGCTGCGGCCGCCCAGGCCCTTGTCCACCCAGTTGGCACCGTCGGGATTGACGGCCGCCGGCAGCTTGTAGAAGCGGTTGGCCGGATTCTTGGGCACGCCCAGGTTGTCGTAGCTGTAGTCGGTGAACAGGGGCAACTGGGCGATCTCGCCGGTGGTGGCGTCCCGTTCGGGCTGGTTGGGGTGGCAGGCAGCGCAATTGCCCTTGGTCGGGTCCTCGTAGAGGGCCAGGCCGCGGGACTCGGCCGGGCTCAAAGTGGCCTGACCCTGCAGATAGGCGTCGTACTTGGAATCGAAGCGCTTGAAGTCGCTCGAACGTTCATAGGCGGCGATGGCCAGCGTGATGTTGCGATAGGCCTGCTCCACATCGTCAAGTGCGGTGGGGCCGAACTGGCCCTTGAACTCCCGGGCATAGGATGAGGCCTTCACCTTGTTCACCACGTGGGCCTTGCTCGGGTTGTTCATCTCCACCCGGCCGAGGAAGGGGCCGGCAGCCTGGTCTTCCAGCGTGCTGACCCGCCCGTCCCAGAACTGACCACCGATCCACAGGCCTTCATCGTTCTGGCGAAACGGCGGACTGAAATCGGCGTAGCCCGCCGGCGGAGAATTGCGACCGGTGAACATGGCACGGTCGGCGCCACGCGAAGTGGGCTCCAGCTTGTTGGGGTCGGTGAAGCCGAAGGCAGCGGTGTGGCAACTGGCACAGGACTGGCCACGTGGCTCGGAGAGGTTGGTGTCGTTGTAGAGCTTGCGGCCCAGCTTGGCCATGGGCGTCAGGGTCGCGGCCAGGGCCCTCTCGGACGCAGCCAGATCGATCTGGGTCGTCAGTCCGGCCGTGGCGTTCAAGCCGACCAGGGCGGCGATCGCGCAGGCGATGCCGGAGACGGAAAGCTGGAGTTTGGCGCGTGTCTTCATCGGGTGTCCTCAGGTCCTGAGTGCAATGGCAATTGAATCGATGCTGGTTTTCTTATTGGATCTTCAGCATCTGAAAGCCTCTTCGACGGGTAATGCCGTGAGAATGAATTTGAATGAGGGAAACCCTGATTCTGAGAAGGGCGAGGCTGCCCGGTGACATCGCGGCTGTGATGGATTTAACGCTGAGTATTATCTCGATGAATTTTCTGCACCATATTCGGCACTGCCGCTGGGGCTTGGGGAAATTCTGCCTCCGCGGCTCTTGAATGGGCGTGGAACAGATTTCCATGGAAGGGAACCTGCAACGCGAAATTCTCGCCGCCCGGATTTTCCTGGGTTAACCGAGAATATCAATGAGGAGGTGGAGCTTGCGCGGCAGGCCAATCCTGACAGGGTCAAGGCATTGGGTATGCTGAATGGCCGCCAACTTCCTGGAGGGTCCAGGCGCGCGACCGAGGTGACCCGGGCGCATCTCTTCCGCGCCAGGCAGTCACCGGTTCCGCCGGCGGACTGGCGAGCCTCAGGCCGGCTGACGGCCGGCCTGCTTGGCGCGGTACATGGCCTGGTCGGCCCGGCGGATGAGTTCTTCCAGGTTGATCTGGTCGGCGAGGAAAATGGCCGATCCCAGGCTGGCGCCGCAATCCAGCATCTCCCCCCCGGCCATCACGATGGGCTGCCGGAAGTGCTGGCGCAGCTTGTCCAGCAGGGCCTGC
>JBJOKP010000165.1:0-5860 GCA_046046045.1 Pseudomonadota bacterium
CGGCGACCCGGCCGGGCAGACCCTGCTGGTCTGGGCCGAGCAGGGGTTTGGCGATGCCATGCAGATGCTGCGCTTCCTGCCCGAACTGGCGCGCCGCGGCGCCCGCATCGTGCTGGAGGTGCTGGAGCCCATGATGGGCCTGGCCGCCGCCATGCCCGGCGTGGCCGTGGTCACCCCGCGCGGCGGCGAGCTGGTGGCCGAGGCCGGCACCATCGACGCCCATGTCGCGCTCATGAGCCTGCCCGCCCTGCTGGCCCGCCAGGCCAGTGCGCCGCTCAGTGCCACCCACACGGCTGCGGACGCCACCCATCACGCCCTGCGCGCCGCCCGCTGGGGCCAGCCCACGGCGCCGCTGGCCCGCCTCGCCCCCGCCGTGCATGTGCCGCCGGCCCGGCTGGGCCATTGGCACAAGCGCCTGCAGCAGCTGGGCTGGCAGCCCGGCCGCGAGCTGGCGGTGGGCTGGGTCTGGGCCGGCAATCCCAACGTGAAGAGTGATGCCTGGCGCTCGCCCCGCCTGCCGGCCCTGCAGGGCCTGCTGGCGGTGGAGGGGGTGCGCTGGTTCGTGCTCCAGAAGGGCGACGGCCACCGCGACCTGGAAGCCCTGAAGTCCCGCCAGGCCCTGCCCGACCACCTGGTCGATCTGGACGCCGAGATCAGCGACTTCGTCGACACGGCGGCCGCCATCGCCGCGCTGGACCTGGTCATCACCTCGGACACCTCGGTCGCCCATCTCGCTGGGGCCCTGGGCAAGCCGGTGTGGGTCACCCTGCCCTGGCAGCGCGACTGGCGCTACGGCATGCAGGCCGAGCGCAGCGCCTGGTATCCGGCGATGCGGCTGTTCCGCCAGCCCGCCCGGGGCGACTGGCCAGCGGTGTGCGAAGCCGTCAGTGCGGCCCTGCGCCAGCAGGTGGCGACCCTCCCGGCCGGCCGCCGGCTGCCGCCGCTGGAGGCCGACACCCGCCTGCATGCCGCCTTTGCCGCCATGGGTGAAGGCCGTCTGGACGAGGCCCGCAGCGGCTGCCAGGCCGTGCTGATCGGCCATCCTCGCCGGCCCGATGCCTGGGCCCTGCTGGGCGCCATCGAGCGCCGCAGCGGCGACGCCGACCTGGCCGCCGAGGCCTATCAGCGCGCCATCGACGTCGGTCCCGGCTTTGCCGATGCCTGGCGCAACCTGGGCCTGCTGCGCAAGGCCCAGGGCCGGCTGGACGAGGCCCTGGCCCTGCTCAGCGAGGCCAGCCGCCTGGCCCCGCTGGACCGCCCGGCGCGCAGCCAGCGCAGCGACGTGCTGCGCCTGCTGGGCCGCCATCAGGAAGCCCTGGAGGCCGCCGACGACGCCCTGCTGCTCGCCCCCGGTGATCTGGAAGCCAGCCTGCACCGCGCCAATGCCCTGGTCGGCCTGGGCCGCCATGACGCCGCCGCCGCCACCTACCGCGGCGCCTTGCAGCGCCATCCGGCCTCGCTGGACCTGCACTACAACCTGGGCATCGCCTTGCAGCGGGCCGAACGGGCGCGCGAGGCCATCCCGCATTTCGAGCGTGTGCTCGAAGCCCTGAACGACGGCCATGGGCCCCAGCCTGCCGCCGCCGCCACGCCCGGCGCCGCCAGCCAGCGCGCCGAACTGGCCCAGCGTGCCCGCTACAGCCTGGGCCTGGCCCTGCAGAGCCAGGGCGACATGGCCGCGGCCGCGGCCCAGTACCGCCGCCTGCTGGCCGACACGCCGGACCATTTCTCCTCGCTCTACAACCTGGCCGCCGCCTGCCTGGCCCAGGGCCAGCATGAACGCGCCCTGGCCGCCTACGAACGCTGCCTGGCCCTGCAGCCCGGCCATGTCGGCGTGGCCCTGGACGTCATGCACCTGCGCCAGCAGCTCTGCGGCTGGGACGCCCTGCCCGATGCCGCCGCCCAGCGCGAGCTGGTGCGTCGCTGCGCCGCGCCCCCGGCCGGCCAGGACGTGCCCTCGCCCTTCGCCCTGCTCTCCCTGCCCGCCGGCCTGAGCGATGCCGAGCTGCTGCCCGTGGCCCAGGCCTATGCCGCCCAGATCGCCCGCAAGGCGGCGGCCCAGGACGCCGAACAGGGCGGCCCGCTGCCCCGGCCCAGGAAGCCGGCCGCCGGCAGCGCCCGGCCGCGCCGCCTCGAGCTGGCCTATGCCGGCAGCGACTTCCACAACCACGCCACCATGCATTTGATGCGTGGCGTCTTTGCCCGCCATGACCGCACGCGCTTTCGCATCAGCGTCTACAGCTGGGGGCCGGATGACGGCAGCCCCTACCGCGAGCAGCTGCTGCGCGAGGTCGACCAGTTCGTCGACGTGGCCGGCTGGACCGACCGGGCCATCGCCCGCCAGATGCGCCTCAACGATGTGCAGGTGCTGGTGGACCTCAAGGGCTACACCCGCGACAGCCGCCCCGGCATCTTTGCCCGCCGCCCGGCGCCGCTGCAGCTCACCTGGCTGGGCTACCCCGGGGCGGCCGGAGCCGACTGGTTCGATGCCACGGTGGGCGACGCCATCGTCACCCCGCCCGAGCTGGCCGGCGCCTTTCCCGAAGGCCTGGCCAACCTGCCACACAGCTACCAGTGCACCGACGGTGACCAGCCCATCGCCCGCAGCGGCCTGACCCGCGCGGCCTGCGGCTTGCCCGAGCGGGCGCCGGTGCTGGCCTGCTTCTGCACCCACTACAAGATCGACGCCAGCGTCTTCGCGGTCTGGATGCGCCTGCTGCAGGGTGTGCCCGGGGCCGTGCTCTGGCTGGTCGATGGGGCCGAGCTGGTCAAGCAGCGCCTGCGCGCCCAGGCCAGCGCCGCGGGGGTCGATCCGGCCCGCCTGGTCTTCGCCCCGGTGATGGACAAGGCCCGCCACCTCGAACGCCTGGGCCTGGCCGACCTGGTGCTGGACACCCCCGTCTACAACGGCCACACCACCGTGAGCGACGCCCTCTGGGCCGGCGTGCCGGTGCTGGGCCTGGGCGGCCCGGCCTTTGCCGGCCGCGTGAGCCGCAGCCTGCTCGAAGCCGCCGGCCTGCCCCAGGCCGCCCAGCCCGACCTCGCCCACTACGAAGCGCGGGCCCGCGAGCTGCTGCGCCACCCGCGCGAGCTGCTGGCCTGGCGCAAGCAGCTCGCCGCCGCCCGCCCCACCGCTCCGCTCTGGAACACCCAGACCTGGGTGCGCGACTTCGAAGCCCTGGTCGACCGCCTCTGGGCGGCTGGCGGGCCGAGCTGAACACGTTCCTGCGTGGGGCGGTGCCGGTGGCACCGTGTCGGCCGGCGCGACCGTTCAGCACGTCCGGTCAGATCTTCCAGCCTGCTCATCCGCACAGGCAGAGCACGGCTGCACAGCCGCGGACTCCGCGCCGGATAATCCGCCCATGCGCCCGTCGGACCACCTTGAACTGCAGCGCGACGCCGTCAAGGCGGTCGTGAGCCGGCACCGCGCCCGCAATCTGCGGGTGTTCGGCTCGGTGCTTCACGGCACGGATGCCGAGGGCAGCGACCTCGACCTGCTGGTTGACGTGACCCCAGGCACCACACTTTTCGACCTGGGCGGCCTTCAGGACGAGCTCGAGGAGTTGCTGGGCATCCGCGTCGATCTGCGGACGCCGGCCGATCTGCCGGCGCACTTCCGTCCCCAGGTGCTGGCCGAGGCACGGGCGGTGTGAGTCCCGACCCGGCCCTGCCACGGCTGGCCGACTACCTCAGCCACATGCGGCAGGCCACTGCCGAGGCACTGGAGTTCACCGCCGGCATGGACCGCAGCAGCTTCGATGCTGACCGGCGTACCCAGCAGGCGGTGATCATGAGCCTGGTCATCCTGGGCGAAGCGGCCACCAAGATCATGGCCGCCCATCCGGACTACGCCGCCATCCATCCCGAACTGCCCTGGCGCGCCATGCGTGGCATGCGCAACCGCTTCGCCCACGGCTATTTCGAGATCGACCTGGACGTCGTCTGGAACACGGTGTCAACCGCCCTGCCCGAGCTGCAGCGCCAGCTGGCAGCGCTGCAGCCCGCGGGTGATCACACCGTCACCACGCCGAAGCCGGCGAAGTAGCGCTTGAAGGTGGCGATCTCCATGGCGAAGACGCCGTCCACGGGCTTGAGGGCGATGGGGCGCCACCAGCTCACGTCCCAGAGGTAGCTGGTCGCGTCCAGGCTGCCCACCGTGGGTTCGGTGTTGCCCCAGGGGTTGCGGATCAGGATGTAGCGCTGGCCGTTGCGGTAGTCCCAGCCCAGCACGGTGTAGGCATGGGCGCCGACGACGGCGGCGCTGGCGTAGTCCACCCGGTCCGGGGCGTCGGCGCCGCTGGCATAGGTCCAGGCCGTCATGGGGCGGAAGGTGCGGCCGCCCAGGCAGTTGGAGCGCAGCAGGGTCCAGAGCTGGTCGGCCGTGTGGGCGGCCGTGGCGTGATAGGCCCGGCTCCCGCCGGTGAGCTGGGCCGTGGCCCAGACCGGGTCGCCCCAGGCGGTGGCGGTGATGTCAGGGTGATCGTTCTGGACATTAGTCTTGAGCTTGGCATAGGCCTTCTCGTAGACCGCCGGCCAGACTTCGCCGGCCTCGCTGGAGCGGGCGTAGAACGGCGCGTCCCAGGCAGTGAGCGGCACGGTCTCGGTGACCTCGATCTCGCGGTCCAGCTGGCCGCCGCTGTCGGGCTTGTAGAAGCGCAGCACGTCCACGAACTGCTGCTGGCCCTGGCCGGTGGCGCGCGTCATCTGGGCGATGCGGGTGGGCAGGGCCCAGGCCACGGCCGAGAGGGCAGCGATGAAGTAGCAGTTGGCCACCGCGCCCTGGATGGGGTCGAAGAACTCGGCGGTCTCGTCGAAGAAGCGGCCGGCATCGGCCCAGTGGCCGCCTGGCGGGGTCCAACCCTGCAGCAGATCGACCAGGAACTTGGCATCGACGCTGATGCTGCGCACCAGGTCGGGCGTGTAGCGGCTGCTGAGCTGGGCCAGGCGGGCCGGCTCGGGCACGGCCAGGCTGAGCTCGATGCGGCCGGCATGGGGCCAGTCGGCCCGGCGCAGCAGAACCTGCTCGGGCTTCTGCACGCCCAGGCGGCCCAGCAGGTCGGCCAGTGTGGCCACACCGCTCAGGTCACCCAGGGCCTGGGTTTCGACATCGTTGACAGCGCTGGGCGGGCGCACATCCAGCAGGGGTGAGCGGGCCGGCACCAGGCCGTCGGCGCCCAGGCTCTGGCCGGTGTAGAGTGGGCCGCCGAAACGCGGGTCGAAGAGTTCCTCGTAGGGCGCACCGAGGATGCGCTCCAGCATGCGGGGCTTGTCCTCGACACAGCGCCAGTCGATGGCCTGGCCCTGCACCAGGCTGGCCAGGGCATAGGGGTTGATGGCCGCCCCCACCGGACGGGCGGACGCCGCGCTGGCCTTGGGCGACGGGGTGGCCGGCAGGCTGGCCTGGGCCTTGGCCTGGGCGGACGGGACACCGTCGGCGGCCGGGGCGGTCTGCGACTTGAGCTTGAGGGCGTTGGGCATGGCGGGTACTCCTGGCTGGGGTGGTCGGCGGTGGATGCCGTGCCAGCACTGTCGGAGCGCCGCTCTGGCCCGGCATCCCCGATATGCAGCAGGCCGGCCCGGACTTCCCGACACCGGGCGAGGGCGGTCCGTGCCAGGCATCACGAAGCGTTGGGGGTGCCCGCCAAGGCACCTGCCTGGGCAGGCCAGGGACCCGCCCGCGGTGACTTTCCTTGGCCCGCCAACCCGTTCGAACACCGCCGCCGCCTCCCCCCAGAAGGTGGACCCGGCGTACTGCTTCATGACGTGAAATCTGAAAAATGCGGTGTATCGTCGCCGCGCGCCTGGCACCGAGGGAGGACTCGCTGGCCGGGCACCTGCCCAATCCCGCCAGCCACATCGA
>JBJOKP010000166.1:0-5835 GCA_046046045.1 Pseudomonadota bacterium
ATAGGACAGATGTTGGCTGTTCACGGCGTTCGAAGTGAGTTCGGAGGCCGGCCATTCTGGTGTGCTGTCCGCCCCGTGCGGCTTGACTTGATGCAAAGCAGGTATGGGCCCGGCCGGCCGCACACATGCTGCGCTGCGGCAATCCGGTTCAGCCCAGCTCGAAACTCGTGATGCCGTAGATCTCGGCCAGCGGCAGATCCGGGAACTCGCCCGTGTACATGCGTGCGGTCTCGAACACCGGGCTCATGCCCAGGGCCTGCGCCAGGGCCAGGGCCTGGCCATTGGGCTCGGGGATGTCGAGGAAATAGACGCTGCCCGCCGGCAGGCTCCCCACCAGCGCCGCGAGCAGTGCCGTGGCCTGCGCCGGCCGCCGGGCATTGAGCGGCCCGACCTTCCAGCCCTGGCGGCAGGGGCGCAGGGTGGCGTAGGCCTGGATCACGCCGTCCTCGCGCAGCACCAGGCTGCGGCCGTGGGACGAGCCCAGCCAGTGGCGCAGAAAGGCCGGGCGTTCGGCCGGGAAGTAGCGCCGGTCCAGGCGGACCAGTTCATCGAGATCCGCCGTGCCCACCTCGGAGATGACGCCAGTCCGCTGGCCGGTCAGCGTTTTGGCGAGCAAGGGATCCGCCGTGCCGGAATGACGCACGTTCCGGTGCGCCAGGCGAAAGCCCGAGCGGCGGTAGTTGTCCTGCTGGGCCAGCACGCCGTCCAGGCCCACGTTGCGGCCGGCCAGGTTCGCCATGGCCTGCTGCCAGAGCCGCCAGCCATGGCCCTGGCCACGCTGTTCCGGCGCGACGATGTAGAGGCCGATGAAACCGAAGTCCGCGCCGTACCTGACCGCCGAGATGGTGGCCACGGCCAGTCCATCCAGTCGGGCGAGCAGGAAGCCGGTGGTGTCGGCGGCATGGAAGGCCGCGGCATCGCCCAGCCCGGGGTTCCAGCCTTCGCGGGCGGCCCATTCGATCGCCAGGTCCATGGCCCCGGGGCCCAGGGTCTCGATCTGCCAGGCGGGAGGGGTCATGGCGGCGCCTGCAGGAGGTGGAGAGAGGACTGTCCGGCTCAGCGCCCGAACTCGTCGCCGAGTTCGCGGGCGCGGACACAGGCGGCCTGCAAGGCCTCTCCGATGTGTTCCGCTACCTGATGGCCACGCATGGACAGCAGGGCGGCATAGGTGGTGCCGCCCTTGGAGGTGACCCGTTCGCGCAGCACCTCGGGCGGCTCGGTCGACCGCCTGGCCAACTCGGTGGCACCGGCGAAGGTGGCCAGGGCCAGGGTCTTGGCCTGCTCGGCGCTGAGGCCCAGCTGCGGCGCCGCGGCCATCATGGCCTCGAGGAAGTAGTAGACATAGGCCGGGCCCGAGCCCGAGATGGCGGTCACCGCGTCCAGCTGGGCCTCCTCCTCCACCCACAGCGTGGTGCCGGTGGGCGCGAGCAGGGCCTCGATGCGACGGCGGGCGTCAGCATCCACCTCGGGCCGGGCATAGAGGCCGCTGATGCCCATGCCGATCAGGGCCGGCGTGTTGGGCATGGCGCGCACGATGCGCGTGGCCCCCGTGGCGCTGGCGATGGCGCTGCTGCGTATGCCCGCCATCACCGAGAGGTGCAGGGCCTGGCCGACAAAGGGTGCGCAGGGCTCCGCTGCCTCGGCAAAGGTCTGCGGCTTGACGGCCCAGACGACGGTGTCGGCCCGGCCCAGGCGGGCATCGGCCGCGGCCAGGGCCTCGAGGCCGAAGTCGGTGGCCAGCTTCTCGCGCTGGGCTGCCCAGGGCTCGACCACCAGGATGGACGAGGCCGGCGTGCCGGCGCGGATCAGCCCGCCGATGATGGCGCTGGCCATGTTGCCCCCGCCGACGAAGGCGATGGTGGCGGCGGAAGAGGATGAGGTCGGGGAGGTCGTCGTGCTCATGGGCTCAGTGTAGGCAGGGCCGGGCTGGGCCGGCCCGCCGGACAGGTTCAATGTCCGTCGCGGCTCATCAGCTCCACGTTGCCACCGGCCGCGGCGGTGTTGATGGTCAGCGTCTGTTCGGCGCAGAAGCGGACGAGGTAGTGCGGGCCGCCGGCCTTGGGGCCCGTGCCGCTGAGGCCTTCGCCGCCGAAGGGTTGCACGCCCACCACCGCGCCGACGATGTTGCGGTTGACGTAGACGTTGCCGACGTGGGCCTGCTCGGCGATGCGCAGGGCGCGGCCGTCGATGCGGGTCTGCACGCCCAGGGTCAGGCCAAAGCCCAGGCCGTTGATGCGCTCGACCAGGCCGTCGACGCTGCCGCCCCAGCGCACCACCAGCAGGACGGGGCCGAAGATTTCCTCCCTGGCGCGCGCCAGGTCGTCGATCTCGATCAGCGTGGGGGCGATGTGGCTGGCGGCCAGGGTTGGCGGGAGGGGGCTCTGGGCGATGACGCGGGCACCGCCGCGGGCCAGCAGTGCCTGCACCTGGGCCTGCAGTCGGGCGTGGGCGCGGGCATCGATCACAGGTGGCACGTCGGTGGCCCAGTCGGCCGCGGCGCCCAGCTGCAGGCTGGCCATGGCGCCCTGCAGCATCTCGATCATGGGCTCGGCCACGGCCTCGTGCACACACAACACGCGCAGGGCCGAGCAGCGCTGGCCGGCCGAGCGGAAGGCGCTCTGGACCACGGCGTCCACCACCTGCTCGGGCAGGGCGCTGCTGTCGACCACCATGGCGTTGAGGCCGCCGGTCTCGGCGATCAGCGGCACGATGGGGCCATCCGACTCGGCCAGGGCGCGCTGGATGGCCTTGGCGACGGCGGTGGAGCCGGTGAAACACACGCCCGCGGTAAGGGGATGGCGCACCAGGGCCTGGGCGAGCGCGGCGCCTGCGGCCGGGTCTTCGCCCGCATGGCAGAGGGCGAGCAACTCGGGCGGCAGGCCGGCCTCGACCAGCAGGTCCGCGCAGGCGGCGGCGATGCGGGGTGTCTGCGGCGCGGGCTTGGCGGCCACGGCATTGCCTGCCACCAGGGCGGCGACCACCTGGCCGGCAAAGATGGCGAGCGGAAAGTTCCAGGGGCTGATGGCGACGAACACGCCGCGGCCGCGCAGGCGCAGCTCGTTGCGCTCCCCCGTCGGCCCGGGCAGTGCGCGCGGGGCGAGGTCGGCCTCGGCGCGTTCGGCGTAGTAGCGGCAGAAGTCCACCGCCTCGCGCAACTCGGCCACGGCGTCGCCCATCGTCTTGTGCGCCTCATGCACCAGCAGGGCCATGAAGGGGTTGGCGTGGGCTTCGAGCAGGTCGGCGGTGCGGCGCAGCACGGCGGCGCGTTCAGCCACCGGCCGGCGCGCCCAGGCGGGCTGGGCGCGGGCCAGGCGCTGCATCAGGCCATCAACCTCGGCCGGGCTGATGGTGGAAGGCGCCGGCAGGTGGGTGGCGCCCGGCAGGGTGGCGAGCAGGGCCTGGCGCTCAACGGCGCGGCAGAGGTCGATGCCCGCGGCGTTGCGCCGGCCGGCACCATAGAGCGCGGGCGGCAGCGTCACGCCCGGCTCGGGCTGCAGCACCAGCGGCGAGGCCAGCAGGCGCTCGGCCGGCACGCCCGGGTCGGCCAGCTGGTGGACGAAGGAGGAGTTGGCGCCGTTCTCCAGCAGGCGACGGACGAGATAGGCCAGCAGGTCGCGGTGCGGGCCGACCGGGGCGTAGACGCGCAGGGCCGGCGCGGCGGGGTCGCCCTGGGCGGCGCGGTGGATGGCCTCGCCCATGCCGTGCAGGCGCTGGAACTCGAAGCGGTCACCTGCCCGCCCGGTGCTGGGCTCAGCGCCTGAGCCAGCGAGCTCGAACAGCGCCGCCAGCGTGGCGGCGTTGTGGCTGGCGAACTGGGGGTAGAAGGCGTCGGGCGCGGCCAGCAGCTGCTGGGCGCAGGCCAGGTAGGCCAGGTCGGTGTGGCCCTTGTGGGTCCAGACCGGGAAGCCTGCGAGGCCGAGCTCCTGGGCGCGCTTGACCTCGGCATCCCAATACGCGCCCTTGACCAGGCGCACCATCAGGCGCCGGCCGTGGCGGCGGGCGAGGGCGGCCAGGGCCTCGATCAGCGCGGGCCCGCGCTGCTGGTAGGCCTGCACGGCCAGGCCCAGGCCCTGCCAGCGGGCGGTCAGCGGGGCGGCGGCCAGGGCGGCGCAAAGCTGTTCCAGCAGGGCCAGCGACAGCTCCAGGCGCTCGCTCTCCTCGGCGTCGATGGTGAGGTGGATGTTGGCTGCGGCCGCCGTCTGGGCCAGGGCGATGACGCGCGGCAGCAGCTCGGCCTCGACCCGGTCGGCCTGGGCCGCCTCGTAGCGCTCGTGCAGGGCCGAGAGCTTGATGCTGATGCCGTCCGAGGCCTCGGGGCTGGCGGCGCGGCCCTGGTGGCGGTGGATGGCCGCGATGGCGGCCAGGTAGCTGGCCTGGTAGCGCGCCGCGTCGGCGGCGGTGCGGGCGCCTTCGCCCAGCATGTCGTAGCTGTAACGCAGCGGCGGTCGGCCGGGCTGGGCCTTGGCGGCCTCGGCGCGGGCGGCATCGGCCTGCTTCAGGGCGCGGGCCATGTCCTGCCCAAGCACGAACTGCTCGCCCAGCAGGCCGATGGCGCGCAGGGTGGCGGCCACCACGCCCTGGGCGCCCAGGCGGGCCAGCAGGCCGGCGGAGCCAGGCTCGGCGGGCAGCAGGCGCTGGGCCAGGGCGAGCGCCTGGCCGGTGAGCCGGCTCACCAGATGGGTGGCGGTGGACGCACCGTCGGCCGCCGCGGCATGGCGGCCGAAGTCGGCGCTGCCGAGCTGATCGCCGGCCAGGGCGATGGCGGTTTCGGTGTCGGGCACCCGCAGCAGGGCCTCGGCCAGGCGCATCAGGGCGCGGCCCTCGGCGCTGGAGATGGGGAACTCGCGCAGCAGCGAATCGAGGGCCCAGAAGGGCGCGGGATGGGCGCGCACCTGGTCCACCCAGGGGCGGGCGCGGGCCTGCACCGCCGACCAGTCCAGCCGCGAGCGCAAGGCGGCCAGGCTGGCGGCGATCAGGGCGGCCTCGTCCCGCACTGGGGCAGGCAGCTGGTCCCGGGTCAGAGCCGTGGCGAGTTGGCCGGGTGCGGTCTTGATGTGGCGCAGCTGGGGCGGCAGGTCGGAGATGGCATTCATGCGGAGCTCCAGGGTTTGGATCAGGAATGCCGTCAGAATAGGCGCCGACTTCCTGAGTTTCACTCTGAAATTCGATTCATTCACCGGATCTTGTTCGGAATGGCGACCTCCAAAACCATCCCCGCCGATGGCGCCCAGGCCGATGGCCATGGCAGCAGCCTGGACCGCATCGACCGCCGCATCCTGCGTGCCCTGCAGCGCGACGGCCGCATCAGCAACCTCGACCTGGCCAAGGAGGTGCAGCTTTCGCCCACTGCCGTGCTGGAACGGGTGCGCCGCCTCACCCGCGAGCGCTACATCCTGGGCTACGAGGCCAGGCTCAACCCGGCCCTGCTGGATGCCGGGCTGATGGTCTTCGTCGAGGTGCTGCTGGACCGCACCGTGCAGGACGTGATGGACACCTTCCGCGCCGCCGTGCAGGTGCACGAGGAGATTCTCGAATGCCATCTGGTGGCCGGCGGCTTCGACTACCTGCTCAAGACCCGGGTGGCCGACATGGTGGCCTACCGCGAGTTCATCGCCAGCGTGATCTGGGCCCTGCCCGGGGTGCGCGAGACCCGCACCTATGTGGTGATGGAAGAGGTCAAGTCCACCGCCGCCCTGGCGGTGTGACCTTTCGCCTAGGCACCGTCGGGTGCGCGCAGGGGCGGGCCAGCCTGCACGCGGCGGCGGACCAGGCTGATGTGGCTGCGCAGCGCATACAGCTGATCGGTGTACGACAGCGGCACATGCAGCTTCTCCA
>JBJOKP010000167.1:0-5803 GCA_046046045.1 Pseudomonadota bacterium
CTTCCACCGCGGCGGCGTTGCCGGCGAGGCCGGCAACGCCCAGGGCCAGAGCCAGCGCCAGGCCGGCACGCCGGACCGGGGTGGTGCGGGCCGGGGTGGTGCGGGCCGGACCGCGGGCGCCGGAAGCGCCGGTCGCCAGGGTGGAGAGGGCCGAAGAGAAAGCGGGGACAGCAGTCATCATGATGGAAGGTGGGGCCGGTGGGCGGGAGTCAGGGTCGGGTCGCCGCGTCGCGCACCGTGCAGCCGCTACCCCATGCCAGCGGGGCCGCGAGCAGGCTCAGGAGGTCTTGCGGGCGGACAAGCGCCAGGCGCTCAGGCTGTTGCGGGAACTCAGCTGCTCGACGCTCACCGGCAAATGCAGCAGTGTCGGTTGACCGGCCCGGAGGGCACGCTCGAAGGCTGAGGCGAATTCGGCGGTTTGGTTCACTCGTTCGGCCAGCCAGCCATAGGCGCGGGCCAATTGCACGAAATCGGGGTTGGCGAGGTCGGACGCCACGGTGCGGCCGGGGTAGGCGCGCTCCTGGTGCATGCGGATGGTGCCGTAGCTGCCGTTGTCGACCACGATGGCGATCAAGGGCGCCGCACCGCGGCCGGCACGCCAGGCGCTGGCCGTGATCATTTCCTGGCCGGTCATGAGCAGGTCGCCGTCGCCGCCCCAGTACACGACGCAGCGTTCGGGCTGCAGCAGCGAGGCGGCGATGGCCGCCGGCAGGCCGTAGCCCATGGCGCCCGAGGTGGGGGCAAGCTGGGTGCGCCCGGCATGTTGCAGGCCGGGGTATTGCACATAGCGGTGCAGCCAGCCGGTGTGGTTGCCCGCGCCGTTGGTGTAGATGGTGTCGGCCGGCACCAGGCGGGCCATGGTGCGGGCCACCTCGCCAAGGTCGATCTCTGCGCCGGCGCCAGGGTCGCTGGCCATCGGCCGCTGGTTGGCAAGGTAGACCTCGCGCAGCTCGGCCACGCGGGCCTGCCAGGGCAGGCCGGTGGCCGGCGCGGTCAGGCCTTCCAGCGCCTTGCCGGCGGCGGCCAGGCTGGACTGGATGAGCAGGTCGGCGGCATAGACCCTGCCGAGTTCCTCGGCACCCGGATGCAGATGCACCAGGGTCTGGGCCGGTCGCGGCGCCTGGATGAGCTCGTAGCCGCCGGTGGTCATCTCGCCCAGGCGGGGACCGATGGCCAGCAGCAGGTCGGACTCGCGCACCGCGCGGGCCAGGCCGGGATTGATGCCTATGCCCACGTCGCCGATGTAGTGCGGGTGGCGGTTGTCGAAACCGTCCTGGTAGCGGAAGGCGGCGGCCACGGGCAGCTGCCAGTTCTCGGCGAAGCGCTGCAGGGCCAGCACCGATTCCCCCGTCCAGCCCGGCCCGCCCACGATCATGAGCGGACGCTGTGCCGCCAGCAGCAGGCTGCGCAACTGGCGCAGGTCACCCGGCGCCGGCCAGGCCTGCACCGGCTCCACCCGCGGCAGCACCGGCGCGCTGATGGGCTGGCGCAGCATGTCCTCGGGCAGGGCCAGCACCACCGGGCCGGGCCGGCCCTGCGTGGCGGTGCGGAAGGCGCGGGCCAGGTATTCGGGCAGGCGCTCGGCACTGTCCACCTGGGCGGCCCACTTCGCCATGCCCAGAGTGCCGGGGCCGAAGAACTGGCGGTAATCCAGTTCCTGGAAAGCCTCGCGATCGCGCTGATCGGAGGCCACCTGGCCGATCAGCAGCACCAGGGGCGTGCTGTCCTGGAAGGCCGTGTGCAGGCCGATGGCGGCATTGCTGGCGCCCGGGCCACGCGTGACCATGCAGACGCCCGGCCGCGGACCGAGCTTGCCGGCGGCCTCGGCCATGAAGGCCGCGCCGCTCTCCTGCCGGCAGGCGATGAAGCGGATCTGGTCGGCGTGTTCGTAGAAGCCGTCGAGCACGGCGAGAAAACTCTCGCCGGGCACGCCAAAGACGGTGTCCACCCCCTGGGCGATCAGTGCCTCGACCAGCGCGTGGCCGGCCAGTCTGGGCGTGGGGGCGGGTGTGTCTGCCATGGAAAGCATCCTCGGAGCGACAGTTGAAGGATTTCTTATTCGGAGGCGTCAGCAATCTCGCCACCCCCGCAAGCAGCGGAGCGACGGCCAGGCGACAGCTGGACGGTCACCCGCTGGCGGTCAGGGGGCCTGTGGCCGCTGCACATCAGGCGGTCCCGGTGCGATCACCGAGGTGGCCGCTGATCAGCCAGGCCGAGGCCACGGCGGCCACCAGGGCCAGGGCGGCGCCGGTGAAGATGAGCGCGGCGTGGCCACTGTCCAGCAGCCAGCCGAACAGCGGAGCGGCCAGGGCGAACCCCAGGTCCAGGCCGGAATAGACCATGCCGTAGACCCGTCCGGTGGCGCCGGCCGGCGCGGCTCGGCGGATGAGCATGTCGCGCGAGGGCCCGGCCAGGCCGGTGCCCAGGCCGGCCAGCGAGGCCACAACCAGCGCCACCACGCCGGTCACCCAACCCAGGGACACGCCCAGCAGCAGGGCGGCCGAAGCCAGCAGCGCCAGGCTGATGACCTGCTCCACCCGGCTCACCCGCGCCAGCAGGAAGCCGCCCGCCACCATGCCCAGCGCCCCGCAGACCATGTAGCCGCTGACCACCAGGGCTGACTGGGCCTGGCCCAGGCCGGCCAGACGCTGCAGGGCCGGTCCGGCAAAACTCTGCACGGCCGAGAGGGCGCAGGTGGTGAAGAAGAGGAAGGCAAAACACAGCCACACCGAGGGCAGACGCAGAAAGGCAAGGGCCGATCCGCCAGCCGCCGGCGCGGGGGCAGGCGCCGCAACCCGCGCCGGCGGGCTCGCCGACGTCACGAGTCCCGCCCGGTCGTTGATGGCGTCGCGCTGTAGGACCATCAACAGCAGTACGGCCAGGCTGATGCCGGCAACGCACAGATAGGTCAGGCGAAGCGAGCCAGTGGCGCCATGCAAGGCAGTCAGCAGCAGGGGCGCGACGGCCCATCCCAGGTTGCCGGTGATGCCATGCACCGAAAAGGCATGACCCAGCCGGGCCTGCGAGACCCGCTTGTTGAGGATGGTGAAGTCCACCGGGTGGAAGGGCGCGTTGCCCAGGCCGGCCAGGGCCGACGCCAGCATCAGCCCGCCATAACCATCGGCGCCAGCCGCCGCCACCGAGGCCAGCGAAAAGCAGCCCAGGGCTGCGTACAGCACCGGCCGCGCGCCGACACGGTCCACCAGGAAGCCGGACAAGGCCTGGCCGGTGCCGGAGATGACGAAGAACACCGTCATCAGCAGGCCGAGCTGGGCGTAGCTCAGGCCATAGGCCTCGATGAACCAGGGGAACATCGGCGCCAGCAGCAGATGGTGGAAGTGGGAGGTGCCGTGGGCCAGGCCCACCAGGCTGATGGTGCTGGCATCCTGCCGCCAGGTGAGGCCGGCGGCGATGGTGGAAGAACTCATCCGCGGATCATAGTTTTCGCCCACGGCTGACTGGCCGGGGTGGACAAGGCGCTGCCGGTCGGGGCGCCCACACATCCGGCTGAAAGTCCACCGGCATCGCGTCGGAAAATCCCTGTCGAACTGTAGGATTTGCACCCCCGGACTCGGGGTAGAGGCGACGTCCACATGCAACGCCGCCAGACACTCGGCCCCCCATGTTCTGGTGGCGCTAGCAGGCAACCCTGGGCCGGGACTGCCAACGACGGCACCCAAGACGGCAAAACAACGGAACCGTTGCCATCTGTTGCCGCAGCAGCGCATTTCTGCCATTACAGTGATTCGGTCCGAAGCCTGCCGGCATCCCGGCCAGGCGTGGGGCGGTCAGACGCTCCTCCTCCTTGGCGGTGGGCCTGTGGCTCCACTGGCCTCATGTACCCAGATAGTTCCTCGGTCGATCGATCTCTTGCCTGCGCCCAGAATGATGTTGAGGAATCTGTTCGGAGAGTTGTCCCCGGTGCGTGCCGGTCGGCCCGCGCGCTCGGCGGGGGACGATTTCGCCAACACGGCGGTGCTGGAGTCCGACGAGGATACGGGCGAACCCCAGCACAACCCGGCCCGGCAGCAGCGCGACCTGATCGTGCAGGGCACGCCGGCCGAGACCATCCGCCAGCACTTCACCCTCACGCAGGACGACCTCGCCGACGGCGAGCGCTTCGTCACCGTCTTCGACCCGGCCCAGCTCTGGGCCTCGTCCATGATCAAGGCGCTGTCGGACGCCAGCGGCCAGCCGGTGGACCGTCTGCTGCTGCGTGACAGCCATACCCTGGCCACGCTGGCCGTGGTCGAGCGCACGGTGGTGCCACGCCGGCAGGACGAGACCCTGAAGATCTACCACGCCGACGTTCATGCCCCGGGCGCGGAGATGGTGGCCATCTCGACCGCCCTGATGGAGCGATCGGACATCGTCGCCGTGGTGGTCGGGCCCATGCACCCGGCCGCGGTGGATGCCATGATCGAGATGATCGCCGGCGCCGCCGCCAGCCCCTCCTGGCGCTGCCCGCAGCTGCTCTTCATGTTGCCGGTGGGTGCCCTCTGGATCGCCCAGAAGATCGCCGCCACCCCCTGGGGCGCAACCTTGCAGGTGCACACGCTCTCCGAACCCCTGTCCAGCGCCAGCGCGGTATGGAACAAGCTGCTGTCCCATTGGGGACGGGTGCGCCCAGCCGTTGCCTTTCCTGGCCAGCCAGCCAGCCGTGACGAGTCGCGCGAATCCCAGGTGCCCGGCAGCCCGGTCCAGACCGACGGCAATCGGACCGCCGGTCGCCCGGCAGGCACCCCGACCCTGCGGCCCGGCGCTGATGATTCGCGCCCAGCGATGGATGGTGGCACGCTCGACAGCTTCGACCCGCTGGCCTTGATGGGCGACCGCATGACCCAGCAGGCCGGCGCCGTGCCGCCCCAGCCCCTGATCGGCGTGGAGCCCCTGGGTGCCCGGCGCGGACCGGTAAGCCTGAGCCCCGCCAGGCCGTTGGCCAGCCGGCCATCCGCGACCGACGATTTCGCGGCCAGCGACTTTGCCGACACCACCTCCGAGCCCTCGCTCACGGTCTCGCGCGGGCTGGAGCCGGCACGCCTCACCTGGAGCCCCGATCTCGACGCCGCCCAGCGCTCCATGAACGAACTCATGAAGCTGGACGGCGTGTTGATGTGTGCCCTGGTCGAATGTCTGACCAACCAGGCCCTGGTCTCGGGCGGCAATGCCCAGGATGTGGAACGTGCGGCCCCGGCCGCTGCCGACCTCATGCGCAGCCATCGCCGCAGCCTCAGGCAGCTGGGTCACTGGCGGCCCAATGATCCGGTCGACGAGGTCCTGGTCACCGCGGGCAGCCGCTACCACGTGCTGCGGGCACTCAACGAGCATCCGGACTATTTCGTGCTCTGCGTGCTCGACAAGCTGCGCTGCAACCTGGCCACCACCCGCTTCCGCATCATGGAAGCGCAACAGGCCCTGTCCTGACCCGGCCGCAGCCCCGGGGTCGACGCCCGACCCTGGAGCGCTGAGCCGCCAGGCCCTGGGCTACCATGCCGGCCCTCCCAATCAGGCGGTCAGGCCCAGCGGGCCTGTCCTGAAGATCCGGCATGACCCAGCTTGCATACGAATTTCCCCGCCAGGACGCCCAGGGGGCCAGTTGCACCGCCCAGGCTTGGGCCAAGGTGCCGGCCGCCTTGACCCCGAGCCAGCGCGACGATCTGAAGGAACGCGCCGCCCGCCTGCTGGTCGAGCGCCAGGCGGTGCTGATCGCCCACTACTATGTCGACGGCGATCTGCAGGATCTCGCCGTGGCCACCGGCGGCTGCGTGTCCGATTCGCTGGAGATGGCCCGCTTCGGCCGCCA
>JBJOKP010000168.1:0-5799 GCA_046046045.1 Pseudomonadota bacterium
CAGATCCTGCGCCTTCGCCAGGAGCGCGCCCGCCTGCTGGGCCATGCCCACCATGCGGCCTGGACCCTGGCCGACAACATGGCCGGCACACCGGCCAAGGCCGCAGCCCTGCTGGAGCGGCTGTGGCGAGCCGCCAAGGCCAAGGCGCTGGAGGAGATCGCCGACCTGCAGGCCGTGGCCGATCAACAGTCCCCCGGCGGCGAGCCGGCCGCGCCGATCGCGCCCTGGGACTACCGCTTCTACGCCGAGCAGCTCAGCGTGCAGCGCTACCAGTTCGACGAGGCCGCCCTCAAGCCCTATCTGCAGCTGGACCGGCTGGTGGCCGGCATGTTCTGGATGGCGGGCGAAAACTACGGCCTGCGCTTCACGCCCCTGCCCGAGGCGGCCAAGGCCCACCCGGACGTGCAGGTCTATGCCGTCACGCGCGGCGCACCGGACGATGAAGGCGAACCCGTCGGCGTCTTCTACCTCGACCTCTATGCCCGCCCGGGCAAACGCTCGGGCGCGTGGATGAACAACTACCGCGACCAGCATGGCCTTGATGGCCCGGGACGAGCGCAGTTGCCCATCGTCAGCAACAACGCCAACTTCAGCCCGCCGGCACGGGCCGGCGAGCCGGTGCTGATCAGCTGGGGTGATGCCACCACCCTCTTCCACGAGTTCGGCCACGGCCTGCACGGGCTGCTCTCGAACGTGACCTACCCCAGCCTGGCGGGCACGGCGGTGAAGGCCGATTTCGTCGAGTTCCCCAGCCAGCTCACCGAACACTGGCTGCACACGCCCGAGCTGCTGGGCCGGTATGCCCGCCATGTGCAGACCGGCGAGCCGCTGCCCGCCGCGCTGCTGCAGGCCATCCAGGCCTCGCGCCACTTCATGCAGGGCATGGCCAGTGTGGAATACCTGCTCTCGGCCCTCTACGACCTGCGCCTGCACAGCCTGGCCGACGCGTCCGCGGTGGACCCCATGGCCTTCGAAGCCGCGCTGCTGCGTGAACTCGATGCGCCCATGGCCCTCACCCTGCGCCACCGCCCGCCCCACTTCGGCCACATCTTCAGCGGCGACTACTACGCCGCGGGCTACTACGTCTACCTCTGGGCCGACGCCCTGGTGGCCGATGCGGCCGAGGCCTTCGAGGCCGCACCCGGCGGCTTCTACGACCGCACCCTGGTCCAGCGCCTGCTGCAGGACATCCTCGCCGCCGGCAACAGCCTGCCGCCCGACGAGGCCTTCCGCCGCTTCCGCGGCCGCGACGTCGAACCCGACGCCCTGCTGCGCAGCCGCGGCTTCGCGGTCGTCGACTAGGTCTGGCGCAGCACGCTCATTCGATCTCCAGCCGGCGCAGCCAGCGCGCACCTTCGGGCACGTCGTGGCGCTGCGCCTTGCCGAAGGGTGGGCGCTTGATGTCCCTGGGTGGCGAGGCGATCTCGTTGAGGTCGATGGCCTGGGGCGTGCCCACCAGGCGTGCACCGTCGACCTTGAAGCTGAAGATCAGCCCGTTCCACAACTTGGCGCCGAACTCGGCCGGCGACTTGTGCAGGAACATCAGCCCATGCTCCAGCCAGGCCAGTTCGGCCGCGCTGCTGCCCGGCCCCACGGTGCGCGGGTTGGCATAGGGATAGGGCACATAACAGCTGATCTCCGGCCCGCCCGCCAGGCACTTGAACTCGCGCATGGACAGAAAGTGATCGGTGAAGGGTTCGTGCTGCAGCTGCAGCTCGTAGCTCGCCGCGCCCCCCGCCGCAGGCGTGAAGCGCAGGCGGGCGATGTGGATGCGGCTGCCGTCACCCATCACCGCGAAGACCGTCTTGTCGCCGGTGAAGGACCAGGGCGTGGCCTCGGTGGATCTGGCGGCATCGGTGGTCTGGGCCACCGCATGGGTGGGCAGTCCGATCACCAGAACCATCGCCGTCGTCACGGCCAGGGCGGCACACCGGGCGGCAAATTCCTTCCAGGCCGCGCGCCGTGACGATGGTGGCAGCGGTCTCGCCAGGTTATTCAGCGCGGGCATCCTGCCTCCACATGGCGCTTGAAGTTGTCGAGGATGGACTGCCAGCCGCCGCGCTGCACCTCTTCGGGGAAGGTGGTCTCGGGCACGAAGCACACGGCCACCTGCACGCCGGAAGGAGTGGGGGTGAAGGTGACGGTGGCGCTGCGGTCGCCGAAGGCATAGTCGATGCGCTCGTGCAGGTCCACGCGGGTGTAGGTGCCTTCGAAGTCGAAGCCCATGCTGCCGTCGCGCGCCTCCATGCGCGAGCTGAATTCGCCGCCCACGCGCAGGTCCACGCTGGCGCGCGGCGTGTGCCAGTCGGGCGAGGCCGAGTTCCAGCAGCAGATGTCCTCGGGCGTGGTGTAGGCGCGCCAGACCTCGGCCATGGCGGCGTTCACGGTGGTGGTGACGGTGATGGTCATGGCTTCTATCCTTTGTCGTCTGGCAGAGGTGTTGGGTGGGGTTCGACCGTGCAAGGCGCTGGTGCCATCAAGGCAGCGTGCGCCGCAGGGCTTCGAAGAAAAGTTCGGACTGCAGGCGCTCGCCCGCGGTCTGGCGGCCGACATGGGCAGCCAGTTCGGCATTCACAGGGGCAAGCGGGCGGCCGGTGGAGGCGGCCAGCACCTCATGCAGGCAGGCACGTTCGAGGTAGTAGAGATCGTCCCAGGCATGGCTGACCTGGGCCGCGCCGACCACCACGCCGTGGTTGCCGAGGAAGAGCACGTCCTGGCCGGGGCCCAGGGCGCGGGCGATGCGTTCCCCCTCGGTCACGTCCAGGGCCAGGCCGTTGTAGGCCTCGTCCACCGCCACCCGGCCGTGGAAGCGCATGGCGTTCTGCGACAGCGTGGTGTCCAGCGCCCGCCCGCGCGTGAGGGTGAGCGCGGTGGCGTAGGGCATGTGGGTGTGCATCACGCAGGCCAGGCCGACTAGGCGGTGCAGGGCCGCATGGATGAACATGGCCGTGGGCTCGACCGCATGGCGGCCGGCCAGCACGGCGCCCTGGGCATCCACCAGCACGATGTCCGCGGCGCGCACCTCCTGCCAAAGCAGGCCGCGCGGGTTGAGCAGGAAGCGGCCCGAGCCATCCGGCAGTTCCACGCTGAAGTGGTTGCAGACGCCCTCGGCCAGGCCGTGGTGGGCAGCGGCACGCAGGGCCAGGGCGAGGTCTTCCCGCAGCTGCGCCACGGCCGGCGCGGCATGGGCCTGGGCATGGTCGGCAGGAAGTTCAACGCGAAGTGCAGCGGGAAGGCCGGCCGGCAGATCAGTGCTCATCGGAAACGCGCCGGGATGGCGTCGGCAAAGGGGTAGAAGTGCAGCCAGGGTCGGGCCTCATCAAGCACACGCGCCACCGAGGGCCGCGCCATCAGCCGTTCGAAATAGGCCTGCAGATGCGGCAGTTCGGCGGGCAGAGGCACCAGGGTGCTGGCGTAGAACAGGGCCGGCGCGGCCGCGCAGTCGGCCAGGCTGAAGTCGGCCCCGGCCGCCCAGGCATGGCGGGCCAGCTGGGCATCGACCAGGGCATAGCTGCGGCTGATGAGCTGGCGCTGCGGACCCAGGTCAAGGTGGGACTGGCGCAGATGGTCATTGACCATGTCCTGCATGGGCGCGTGGATGTAGTGGTCGAAGATGCGGTCCCACAGCCGCACCTGCAGGGCGGCATCGGCATCGCCGCGCGGGATCAGCGGCTGCGGCCCGGGGTGGTGCAGGTCCAGGTGCTCGATGATGATGCTGGACTCGGGCAGGCTGAGCCCGCGCGCGCCGTCGTGCAGCACAGGGAACTTGCACAGCCCCCAGTGGGCCCGCAGCTCGGCGCGCTGATCCTCGTGCTGCAGTTCGATCAGCCGCGGCGTGAAGGGCGTGCCCGCCTCGTAGAGGGCGATCAGCACCTTGTGGCAGTAGGAAGCCAGGGGGTGGAGGTAGAGGGTGAGGCCGGTGTCATTCGTCATGGAGGCTTCCTCTCGGCACATGCCGGCCAACCAAAGCGGCCGGCGCAAGCTTTGACGATACGACGAATCAAGGCCGCCGACCTCAACGAGGGCGGCGGCCAGCACCAGGCATCGGCACGCAGGGTGCGCGGGCTTATCGACAAAGATGCGGACGGGACGGTCGAACCAGTGGACGACCGGTCCCCATCGGATCAGGAACCGCGGCAGGAGCCTGGCAGGAACTTCGGATCGATGTCGGTGTTGTCGGCCGCAGCGCCGCAGATCCACTGCGCCACGCCTGAACCGGCCGAAATCGCATTGCCGCTGCCATCCACGGGCTTGAGGGTGAGCTTGCCCCCCGTGCTGCCATCTGCCTTGTTCTTGATGCCCTGGCTGGTGACGGTGATCAGGCCGGCGTCGCTGGTCTCGATCTTGGCAACGTATTCCGAAGTCGCCGAGGCCGACTCGCAGCCCCATGCCCCGCCGACTGGCAAGGCGGAGGCAGACTGGGCAGCTTCGGAAATGGCGGTGCGACAGGTCGAGGCCGCCAGCAGCACCTCGGCATTCTTGGCGCGCACGGTGTAGTCTTGGTAGGCCGGCAGAGCGACCGCTGCGAGGATGCCGATGATCGCCACCACGATCATCAGCTCGATGAGAGTGAAACCTTGCTGGACGCGCTTCATGGCCGCTCCTTCACACAGTCGGGAAAGTGATGCAGTGCGACACCCCGCCGCACCATGAACCGGATATCGGCAGGGAAGGGCGATCACTACACCCGGCCACCGCCCGGCTGGGCGTGCACCCCGTCACGATGCTCGGTGGGCCAGGGCGACTAAAGCGCCAGCGACATGAACACGCTGTAGACGTCTTCCTTGTAGTCACCGAAGGGCCCGCAGACGCTGAAGCCGGCGCTGGCGTAGAGCTGCTGGGCGGGTTGGAACTCGGGCTGGCTGCCGGTTTCCAGGTACAGGCGCCGGATGCCGCGTTCACGCGCGGTGGTGATGAGGTGCTGCAGCATGGCGCGGCCGGCGCCGCGGCGGCGCAGGGCCTCGGGGGTGCGCATGGACTTGATCTCGCCCTGCGTGGCATCCAGCGCCTTGAGGGCGCCGCAGCCCAGCAGCTGGCCGCTGGCGGCATCGCGCACGCTGAAGAAGCTGATGTCGGGCGCCTTCAGCCGGCTCACGTCCAGCGCGTGCACGCTTTCGGGCGGCGAGAGCGCACGCATGTTGCGCAGGTGCTCGTCGAGCAGGGCATAGACATCCGCACGGGCGGGGTCGTCGGGTTGGATGTGGAACATGGCGGAGATGAACCAAGGTGGCGAACTGGCGGTACGGCCGGGACGAGAAGCGGCGGTGGCGTGGCGGCTAGTCCCGGTTCGATCAGCGTTGAGGGTCTGCGGTGCTGGGTGGGCTGCCCTTGTCGAAGACCACGCGCCAGTGTCCCGGGGCTTCCAGGCGCCAGATGGAATTGAAGCGACCGATGACCCGGCCCTCGGGATCACGGACCAGGCCCGTGCTCAGCGCCAGTTCGCCTGAGGCGAGCACCGCCACCTGGTCCGGCGCCCAGGAGAAGGGTGGTGGACGGTCCGGGTTGAAGAAGGCGCGCCAGCCCTCGACCACGGCCGCCTGGCCACGCAGCGGTGGCTGTCCGGGGTCGCCGGAAAAGAAGAGTGCCTCGATGGACACATGGCGGGCGAAGTCGTCCAGCCGCCGCTGGGCCATGCTGCGGGCAAAGCCAAGTTCGGCTTCGCGCACCTGCTGGGCGCGTTCGGCCAGGGCTTGGGGACTGAGGATCTCCGGGGCCATGGTGGACCTCGCGTGCGGAAGGGTGGCCGGAGACTGGGCCAAGGCCGGGCCCAGCAGGATCAAGGCCCCGAGCAGGGGGGCC
>JBJOKP010000169.1:0-5796 GCA_046046045.1 Pseudomonadota bacterium
TGACCTGGTGCACCTGGCCGGTCCCATCAATGGCCTGCAACTGCTGTTCGGCATGTTTCAGCAAGCCCTCTGGCGGGCGCGCGTCATCGTCGATGGAACAACGCCCAGGGTGGCCAACCCGCCAGAGTTCTCGGCTTCCACCGCAGCGGACGGCGTGCCGCCAGCCTTCGCGCACCGTCTGCCGTCCATGAAGGTCGCCAGCCGCGATGACTTGCTGGGTCCTGACTGGCAGGCACTTGCCCAGGCCATGGCCACGGCCTTCGACGGAGTGGGCCTCGAACCGGGACTGGCCTCGGCCCAGGCCTGGCAGGCGCCAGCCGGGGCCGAGCCCACCCGCCCCGCGCAGCACCCGCTGGCGTACACCCCCGCCTGGGCTGCCGTGTTGTGGCCGGGTCTGGCCGATGCCAGCGCGCCGGCTGTTGCACCCGGTGCGGAAGCCGCCCGGGCAAAGGCGCTGGCCCAGGCGGCGGCAGCGGCCGCCCGCAGTCCGATGATTGTGCCGGTCTCGCCAGCCCAGCCAGCTGTGATGCCCGCACCAGCCCCGGCACCGCCGCGCAAACTGCCGCTCACGGCCATCGTCATTACCTGGGATGTCGGCCACAACCCGCTGGGGCGCTCGTACATGGTGGCCGAGGCCCTGCAGCGCGTGGTACGCAATGTCGTGCTGGTGGGTTTCCAGTTCCCCCGCTATGGCAACGACGTCTGGGAGCCGGTGCGCGACGGCAGCCTGCCGGTCATCCGCCTGCCTGTGAGCGATCTGCCCGACTTCATCAGCCTGCAGCAACGCCTGGGCGAGCGCATGAAGGCCGACGTGGTGATCGCCTGCAAGCCGCGTCTTCCCTCGCTGCAGCTGGGTCTGCAGGTGCGCCAGCACTTTGGCTGCCCGCTCATCGTCGACATCGACGACCACGAGCTCTCCTTCTTCAAGAACCAGACCGAGCTTGGCCTGGACGAACTCGCCACCCTGCCCGACG
Source organism: Pseudomonadota bacterium (assembly GCA_046046045.1). Taxonomy (GTDB): domain Bacteria; phylum Pseudomonadota; class Gammaproteobacteria; order Burkholderiales; family Burkholderiaceae_C; genus Sphaerotilus. The sequence goes on from JBJOKP010000169.1 coordinate 975, forward strand.
GCGCCTGCGCCGGCGAGACCGAGCCATTTGCCGAGCGATGGACCCGTCTGGCCGAGCACCTGTGCCTGCATGCGGATGCCCGCATCGTGTCCAACGTCGCCCTGCAGCGCCGCTTTGGAGGCGTCATCGTGCCCCATGCGCGGGACGAACGCGTGTTCGATCCCGAGCTGTATGACCAGCGCCAGATCCGCAGCCGCCACGGCGTGCCGGTGGATGCCAAGGTCATGCTCTTCTTTGGCACCCCGCGCCATCACAAGGGCATCAATGTGCTGGCCGAGGCCACTGCCCGCATCGAGGACCCGAACTTCAAGCTCGTGGTGGTGGGCAGCAGCACGGACCGCAGCGTCACCGCCAAGCTCGACGCCCTGGCGCCGGGCCGCCTCATCCACCTGCCCAACCAGCCCTTCAACTCCATCCCCGAGATCCTGCGCATGGCCGACATCGTCTGCCTGCCGCAGGATCTGGACAACGCCATCTCCAACTACCAGCTGCCGGCCAAGGCCATCGACGCCATTGCCATGAGCGTGCCCTTGCTGGTGAGCCGCACCGAACCCCTCATGCAACTCGTGGGCGACGGCGTGGCCGAGGCGCTGGATGCCGATACCCTGGTCGATCACATCCGCCGAGTCGTCTATGGCCCGCCCCGCACCGCCGCGGCCGTCCAGGCCGTGCGCCAGCGTTTCCTGGCCCGCTACAGCTACGCTGCCATCGCTGAACAGATGGGCCGTCTCATCAGCCAGACCCTGGCGGAACGGCCTGGTGCCAAGCGCCATTGGCCTGGTCTGCCTGAACTGATGACGCAACAGCGTCGCGTGCTCGGCGCTGCGGGCCTTGCACCAGCCCCCCGGCTGCCCGGCATCGACATCGTCGTTTTCTGGAAGCAGAACGACAGCCGTCTCTATGGCCGCCGCTCCGACATGGTCATCCAGTACTTGGCCAGCCGGGCCGACGTGCGCCGAGTGCTGGTGATCGATGCCCCCATCTCCGAAACCGATCTCCTCAAGCGCCGTGACGCCCACGGGGCCATCACCCACGATCGCCACATCTACGTCAAGACCTACGAGAAGGCCTATGGTGCCCTCGATGGCGACAAGATCGCCTACGACGTCTTCATCATTCCACAAGGCGTCTACGACCTGGCCGACCTGGCCGGCCAGGACCAGGCCGAGCGTGCACCCAACGGCAAGCCGCGGCTCTTCCCTGACTATGCGGCCTTCCTGCGCCAGGCCTTCGCCCGCGAGGGCATCGACCCTGCCCAGTCCATCTTCTGGCTCTATCCCAAGAACCACCTCGGGCCCCGACTGGTCGACACCTTCCAGCCGCGGCGTGTGGTCGTCGACGTGGTGGATGACCACCGCGCCTGGCCCGGCATCGCCGAGGAGGAACGCCAGCGCCTCACCCACAACTACCGCGAGTGCCTGGTCCGCGCCGACCTGGCTTTTGCCAACTGCCAGCCAGTCATCGAATCCATGCGGGAGTTCCACCCCGGCATCCGCCTGGTCCCCAACGGCTGTGACGAACATCCTCGCCCGGCCGCCGCTGCGACACCGGCCACGGCAGCCGGCGCGGCTGAACGCCGCAAGACCATCGTCTTCGTCGGCAACCTCGAGAAGAAGATCGACATTCCTCTCCTCGACAAGCTGGCCCTGCGTTTCGCGGACTGCGACATCGTCCTCATCGGCTCCACCCACGCCAACCCGCAGGTGCTCGACCTCAAGCGCCACGCCAACATCCGCTTCCTCGGCGTCGTGCCCTATGCCGAGATCGGCAACTGGCTGGCGCGGGCCGACGTGGGCATCATCCCCCACCTCAACTCCGACCTCACGCAGAGCATGAACCCCCTCAAGCTCTACGTGTACCTGTCCTGGTACGTGCCCGTGGTCTCCACCGAGGTCTACAACATCGACACCAGCACCAGCTTCGTGCGAGTGGCAGCTGACCATGACAGCTTCCTGAGCCATGTCGAGCAGACCCTTGCCGCTCTGCGCCTGGACCGCCAGGCCGTGCAGACCTACATCCAGGCCAACAGCTGGCGAGCCCGCTTCGAAACCCATATCGACGCGCTGCACCAACCCCTACTCACCGCCTGAGTGAGGCTGCATGCCAGGCCGTTGACGACCCGCAGCGCCCGCCCACAACAACCAGGAGGACACCCGCACCATGAGCAGCACCCCACCGCCGCCCGCTCCCGAATTCGCCCCTGACAGCTACTTCGGCCAGTGCAGCATCTGCGGCCAGTTGCAGGACTTCGTGCGTGCCGCCCGCCCCATCCGCGAGACCTATCGCTGTCAGGCCTGCAAGGCCTCGCTGCGTGAACGCGAGCAGGCCCAGTCCATCATGGGTTGCTACGGTGACCTGCACGCCAACACCCTGCAGGAACTCGTCACCCTCGACGCCTTCAAGCGCCTGATGATCTACGAGCCCGGCACCGTCGGCCCCTTCCGCAAGCTCTTCAAGCCGCTGCCCCACTACCACCAGTCCGACTACTACCTCGAGGCCGAGCGCCACAAGGCCACGCCCGAACTGCCGCACCAGAGCCTGGAAGCCCTCAGCTACCCCGACCAGCACTTCGACCTCCTCATCACCTCCGACATCCTCGAACACGTGCGCAAGCCCATGCAGGCCTTTGCCGAAACCTGGCGCGTCCTCAAGCCGGGCGGCTACCACGTGTTCACGGTGCCTCTGCAGGACCCCGTGCCGGCCAAGACCGTCGCCCGCGTTGATGTCTCCGGTGATCAAGACGTCCACATCCTCCCCGAGTACTACCACGGCAACGGCAAGGGTGGCCGATCGCTGGTCTACAACGACTTCGGCCGCGACATCGTCGAGATGCTCACCGCAGTCGGCTTCTCCGCCTTCCTGCGCCGCGCCATCACGGGCAGCACCGAGGCCAGCCGCGCCTACACCGTGATCGCGCGGCGGTACTGAGCAGCCCGCCGCCGCAACCCCCACAGTCCGGACCCCAACGTGAGCCTGCGCATCGCCATCTTCGGCATCTGCCTTTGGGCCGCGGGATGGGCAACCGCCCTGGGCGCACAGCCGGTTGACCCCCCCCGCTATCTGGATCGGGCGACCCGCACCACCGAACCGCGCGCCTGCCAGACCCTGGCCCCGGACGACTCGCCCGAGTTGCTGCTCCGCGAAGTGTTTCCAGACCCCATTACCAAGACCCCGGGGCGAGACAAGGCCGCGGCGGCGCTCTTCCTCCCCATCCGCCAGGTGGCCGAACCCATGGCGCGACTCGGCGCCGCCTGCCTGGACGGCCAGGCCGCCGCCTGCCAGCGCTTCCAGACCTGGATGAAAGGGCTGGTCGACACCGATGCACTCCGCTTCGACCGAGAGAAGCATCGGCACTCGTCGGTCTCGCTCGTCAGCGGCGCACTCTCCGGCAACATCACCGTCCGCCCCATCGCCACCTATGCCGAAGCACTCCGGCGCCGAGGCCTGCTCAATGACATCCCCGCCGCGGAACTGCTCACCTGGTTTGATCGGCGCATCGCGGACTACGACCACTACCCGGCCAGGCTCTCGCCCGCATCCGCGCAGAACCTGGTGCTGAACGCCGTCGCCGCGCGACTGGCCGTCATGTCCATGACCGGGCAGGAAGACGCACAAAGGCAGGAGGCCCTGCGCCGTGCCGAAGCGGTCTACAAGCTCTACCTGGACACCGCACGACCCGACGGCAGCTTTCCCGCCGAAACCCGCCGTGGCCTCTCGGCACTCAAGTACAGCAACATGGCGGTGGGCCTCCTCGTTGCCATCGCGGAGATGGCCAGCGACCACGGCGTGAATCTTTACGACCATCAATCGAGTGCGGGCGTCTCGATCCACACCGCCATCGCCTTTCTCCTCCAGGCCATGCAGGACGATGCCCCCATCCAGGCCTACGCCGCAGAAAACTTTGCACCCACCGACCCTCCCGGCGATGGACGCCAGAACCGCCACTTCACCCTCGACCACCTGCACTGGATGGGCCTCTACCAAAAGCGCCACCCCGGCCACCCCATGAGCCAGCAAATCGAGAAGGTCCGCCCAAGCCTCAAGGAAATGCGCCGTGAACACCTTGATGAAATCACTGGCCTCCACGTGGGCTGTGGCCGCTGAAGGCATTGCATGAAACTGCTCATCCTTGGCTTCTCCGTCACCGCCGACCCCGATGGGTTTGCCGCCAGGGTGAAACGCAAGCTGGAGAGCCGTCCGCAAGGAGACTACAACGTGATCACCTGCGGCATCGGCGGCGTCAATGCCTCGGTGCTCCCGGAAATCTATAGCCAACTCCTGAGGCGTCACAACCACTTCGACCTGGTTGTCCTTGAAATTGCCACCTCAATCCTTGGGCAGAAAATCAATGACTGGCGCAGGGAAGGTTTGAACGTGCTCTATGACCTCTGCACCCGCATCCAGCAGGGCGGAGCCAAGGTGGCATTTGTCAATCTGTACCGGGATGAATTCGACTACGACTTTCACCTCTATGACATGATGATCGAGGCCGTCGCAGCCAGATATCACATCCCCTTGCTTGACCTCGGGGCCGGCCTGGCCAGGGAGCAGGGCAAAGCACATTGCCGCACCCTGATCCGCGACGCGGTACATACCAACCCTGAAGGCGCTGAGTTCCAGGCACTCAAGGTACAGGACTTCATCCTCGATCAATGTCGCCGGCCCTCCCCCCAGGCGATTGTGCCCAGCCCGGAACACATGGAGCAGGTCCTTGATGTGGCACAGTTCAATCCGGAACTCACTGTTCGGCCATTCTCCCGAGCTGGCCAGGAAGCCCATTACACCGAACTCCCCGCCGGACAGACCTGCCAACTGAGCATTC
>JBJOKP010000170.1:0-5792 GCA_046046045.1 Pseudomonadota bacterium
GGGCTGGGTGCAGCCCCGCGTCTGGACCGGTGGGCAGGACGAGCCCGCACACCGGCTCGCGACGGATTCAGTCGATCTCGGCGACCACGGCCACCTGGATCTCGACCACCACGTCGGTGTGCAGCGCGACGGACACGGTCTGCTCGCCGACATGCTTGATCGGGCCGTTGGGCATGCGCACCTGCGACTTCACCACGTCATGGCCCAGGGCCTTGAGGCCTTCAGCGACGTCGCCATTGGTGACCGAACCGAACAGGCGGCCATCCACGCCAGCCTTCTGGCTGATCTTGACGGTCTTGCCGCCGAGCTTCTCGCCCAGGGCCTGGGCAGCGGCCAGCTTGCCGGCCTGGACCTTCTCGATCTCGGCGCGACGGGCCTCGAATTCCTTGATGGCCTTCTCGGTGGCGCGGCGGGCGGCACCGTTGGGGATCAGGAAGTTGCGCGCATAGCCGTCACGCACCTTGACCACGTCACCCAGGTTGCCCAGGTTGGCGACTTTTTCAAGCAGGATGATTTGCATGTGAAGCTCCTCAGACCTTGTGCTGGTCGCTGTAGGGCAGCAGGGCCAGGAAGCGCGCACGCTTGATGGCCACGGTCAGCTGGCGCTGGAAGATCGCCCGGGTGCCGGTCAGGCGGGCCGGGGTGATCTTGCCGTTTTCACCGACGAAGTCGCGCAGGACGTCGAGGTCCTTGTAGTCGATCTGCTTGACACCGGCGACGGTGAAGCGGCAGAAGCGCTTGCGCTTGAACAGCAGGGATTGCGTGTTGCGCTTGGTCTTGCGGTCCTTGGAGAACCGTGAACGGGGAGGTGCCATGATCTTGATTCCAGAGGCTGGGTTCTGAAGCTGGTGCGACTCAGGTCGTCGTGGGACGGGAAAGGTCGGCGACGGCTTCGGAATTGGGGTCGGTCGACGGGAGGGTCGAAGCGTCTGCAGAAGGGTCTGCGCCGAAGTGCTCGATGTGCAGCATGACGCCGCGGCCGTTGCGCTGCTTGACCAGGAAGCCGTGGAATTCACCACCGCTGCCCACCGCCACCTTCATCAGGCGGGTGGCCAGTTCACCGAAGGCGCTGGCATGCAGCTCCAGGGTGATGGTCCGGGTCTGGCCGAGTTGCACGCGGCTCGAGGTGTGCGCCAGGCGCAGATCGATCGCAGGCAGTCCGGCCGGGGTGTAGCGCAGGGCTTCACGCTGCACGATGCTGGCGCCGAGTCTGACTTCATTCATCACCGGGGGCGACGATGGCGTCACACGGGCAGGCGGGCAAGGCGGCAGCGCGGCGGGCCCGAGGCACACGCCGCAGGCATCAGGCGCTCGCCGGCTCCTGCTGGGCCTTGCGGGCTTCTTCCTTCTCGACGCGCTTCATCATCGACGACGGGCCGGTCTCGGCCAGATCGCGCTTGACGGTCAGGTGACGCAGGACGGCATCGTTGAAGCGGAAGCCGGTCTCGAGCTCGACCAGGGTGTCCTTGCCGCACTCGATGTTCAGGCAGAGGTAGTGGGCCTTGCTCAGCTTGTTGATGGCATAGGCCATCTGCAGGCGACCCCAGTCCTCGACACGGTGGATCTTGCCGCCCGACGCGGTGATCAGACCCTTGTAGCGCTCCAGCATGGCTGGAACCTGTTCGCTCTGGTCCGGATGGACCAGCAGCACGATTTCATAGTGACGCATGAACACTCCTTGTGGGTTCCGGGATGGAAGCCGCACCGATGCGTCGATCAGCAGTGCAGCAAGGGAAAGCCCGCGAGTATAGCCGCACGGCGCGGACTCTCCCAGCCCCGGCGCCGGCCCGAGGTGTTCAGGCCTCGTCCGGCCCGGGCAGGCGCAGCCGGTCCATGATGGCCTGCTCCCTCACCTCGCCCGGCGGGCCCAGCAGGCTCACCACGATCAGGGCCAGGGCGCCGGCCGGCACGGCGAACACCCCGGCCGCCATCGGGTTCACGCCCCACCACAGGCATTCCTCGAGCGGGCGCTGCACGCCCAGCGCCTGGCGCAAGGCGGGGTGGGTGGTCACCATGTAGTAGAGGCACAGGCCCATGCCCACCAGCATGGCGGCGCAGGCGCCATGGCGGGTGGCGCGGCGCCAGAAGATGCCGAAGACCAGGGCCGGGAACAGCACCGAGGCGGCGAGCGAAAAGGCTGCCGAGACGAACTGCAGGATGTCGGTGAGCCGCATCTGGGCCACGAAGGCCGCTGCCAGGGCCGTCACCAGCACCAGGAACTTGGCCAGCATCACCCGCCGGATCGAGGGCGCCCCGGGTTGCAGGATGCGGTGGAACAGGTCGTGCGCCAGGGCATTGGCGATGGTGAGCAGCAGGCCGTCGGCGGTGGAGAGTGCGGCCGCCAACCCGCCCGCGGCCACCAGCGCCGTCACCACCACGGGCAGGCCGCCAATCTCGGGCGCGGCCAGCACGATCACGTCGCCGCCCAGGTGCAGTTCGGCCAGCTGCAGCAGGCCGTCGCCATTGATGTCGGCCACCGAGACCAGCGAGGGATCGAGCTTGCTCCAGCGCTTGATCCAGCCGGGCAGCTGGTCGAAGGGCGTGCCGATCAGGTGATTGAGCACCTCCCACTTCACCATCACGGCCAGGGCCGGTGCCGACAGGTAGAGCATGGCAATGAACAGCAGCGACCAGGCCACCGAGCGCCGCGCCTCACGCACCGAGGGCGTCGTGTTGAAGCGCATCAGGATGTGGGGCATGGCCGCCGTCCCCAGCATGAGACAAAGCGACAAGGCGATGAAGTTGATGCGGGCGGTCGAGCTCGGATCGCTGCTCGGTGTGGCCTTGGCAGCGTCTTCCGGATCCCTGGGTGAGCGCGCAAACGGTTCGGCCTGGGGCGGCAGGCCGGCCATGGGCCGGGCGCGCAGTTCGGCTTGCTGGGCCTCGCGTTCGTAGATCTGCCGCGCATCGGCCTCGGTCTGCGGCCGCATGGCCCAGCGCCGCTCGGCCTGCTGCACCTGGGCGGCCGGCGCCTCGGCCTCACGCAGGGCACGCACCTGGGCGCGCAGGGTCTCGGCATCATCATGCATGGCCTGAGGCACATCGGCCAGCTTGCGACGGGCGTCGGCCGCTCGCACTTCCAGCTGGCGGGCCACGGCGCGTTCGCGCGGATCCTCGCGAAGATCGGCCTCGCGGCGGGTCACCTGTTCGAGCTGCTGGCCGTAGCTCAGCAGGGCGAAGGGGCTGCCGGTCTGGTTGACGGAGAGCCACACCACGGGCGTGAGGTAGGCCAGGATGAGGACGATGTACTGAGCCACCTGGGTCCAGGTCACCGCCCGCATGCCGCCCAGGAAGGAGCAGACCAGCACCCCGCCCAGGCCCACGAAGATGCCGATCTCGAAGCTGAAGCCGGTGAGGTGGGAGGTGATCAGCCCCACGCCGTAGATCTGCACCACGACGTAGACGAAGGACACGACCACCACGGCCACCACGCCGATCAGGCGGGGCAGCACCCCGCCGTATCGTTCACCCAGGAAATCGGGCAGGGTGAAATGTCCGAGCCGGCGCAGATAGGGCGCCAGCAGGAAGGCCACCAGGCAGTAGCCGCCCGTCCAGCCCAGGATGTAGGCCAGGCCGGTGTAGCCCTGCAGATAGAGCACCCCGGCCGTGCCGATGAAGGAAGCGGCCGACATCCAGTCCGCCGCCGTGGCCATGCCGTTGTACATGGCAGGCACCCGTCTGCCGGCGAGGTAGTACTCCACCTCGTCGGTGGTGCGCGACATCAGGCCGATGGCCGCATAGACCACCACGGTGGCGATGAGAAAGACCCCACCTATCCAGCTGCGGGGCCAGCCGCGCTGCTCCAGCCAGGCCAGCAGCAGGGTGAGAGCCAGCACCGCGACCGTGTAGAGGCCGTAGCGCCGATGGAGAACCCGGGTGAAATCAGCCTGGGCGGCTGCATCGTGGGACGGCTCGGGACGGGACATCAGGACCAGGCAGCAGAACTAGGCATGAAGACGAGGCAACCCGCGGGTTCAAGGCGCCGGGCATTCAGGCCCAGGGGACTCACTCGGGCAGGGTCCGGCCGCACTGGATGCGGCTGCATTCAACGGCCGGGGGTTGGGGACACCGAGTCCGGTCCTGCATCGGGCTGCCGGCCGGCCTGCTGACGGGCCTGCTGCAACGCGTCCTCCAGTCGCTCGGCAACCACCACATAGGCGCCGATCAGCAGGAGGTAGACACCGACCGCACCCTGCGAACTCATCCAGTAACCCAGCGGGAAGTGGGCGACAGAAAGCTGGTTGAGTTCCACGGCAAACCAGGGCACGGCCAGCGTGACCGCCAGCCAGGCCAGCAACAGCAGCAGGGTCCAGCGGCGCATGCGCTGCCAGTAGAGCAGCGCGGGATGACACGGCAGGGTGGCCGCCACCGGCACCCCGGCAGGCCCAGCCCCAGGCTGGAGCCTGCTCAGGGCCGGCCGCCCCGGCCCATCCGGCCAGGCCTGCAGGGGCGGCTCAGCCCCGAGATCGCGTGCGGTCACCATGTCACTTCCTCGCCACCGGCACACAGCCGGCGACGGGATTCTGGGCGGCCCAGCCCCCAGCCGCCATTAGGGTCTGCCGGGTGGACGACCGCGCCGTCGCAGGCCCTGCGGGCGTAGTCGCTCAGCAACCACAGCGCCGACGGGCGCTCAGCCCTTGGCGAGCAATTGCCAGGTCGTCACCACCGAGTCGGGGTTCAGCGAGATGGAGACGATGCCCTCCTGCGCCAGCCACTGGGCGAAGTCGGGATGGTCGCTGGGGCCCTGGCCGCAGATGCCGATGTATTTGCCGTGGGCGCGGCAGGCGGCGATGGCGCGGCTGATGAGGGCCTTGACGGCCGGGTCACGCTCGTCGAAGTCGGCCGCCAGCAGTTCCAGGCCCGAATCCCGGTCCAGGCCCAGGGTGAGCTGGGTCAGGTCGTTGGAGCCGATGGACATGCCGTCGAAGAACTTCAGGTACTGGTCGGCCAGGATGGCGTTGCTCGGGATCTCGCACATCATGATCACGCGCAGGCCGTCGCTGCCACCATCGGCTGCCCGCTTGAGACCGCGCTCGGCCAGCATGCCCACCACCCGCTCGGCCTGGCCCAGGGTGCGCACGAAGGGCACCATGATCTCCACGTTGGTGAGGCCCATGTCGCCGCGCACGCGCTTGATGGCGTCGCACTCCATGGCGAAGGCTTCGCCGAACTCCTGGCTCACGTAGCGCGCCGCGCCGCGGAAGCCCAGCATGGGGTTCTCTTCATCCGGCTCGTAGCGCGAGCCACCGATGAGCTTCTTGTATTCGTTGCTCTTGAAGTCGGAGAGCCGCACGATCACCGGCTTGGGCCAGAAGGCCGCGGCGATGGTGGCCACGCCCTCGACCAGCTTGTCCACGTAGAAGGCACGCGGGCTGGCATGGCCCCGGGCCACCGATTCGACCGCCTTCTTCAGGTCGGGGTCGATGTGCGGATAGTCCAGGATGGCGCGCGGGTGCACGCCGATGTTGTTGTTGATGATGAATTCAAGACGCGCCAGGCCGACGCCCGAGTTGGGCATCTGGGCGAAGTTGAAGGCCAGCTGCGGGTTGCCGACGTTCATCATGATCTTGACGGGCGAATACGGCAGCTCGCCGCGTTCGACCTCGCTCACCTCGGTCTCCAGCAGGCCGTCGTAGATGTAGCCGGTGTCACCTTCGGAGCAGGCCACGGTGACCAGCTGGCCGTCCTTCAGGTGCTCGGTGGCGTCGCTGCAGCCCACGACGGCCGGGATGCCCAGTTCACGCGCGATGATGGCGGCGTGGCAGGTGCGTCCGCCGCGATTGGTGACGATG
>JBJOKP010000171.1:0-5790 GCA_046046045.1 Pseudomonadota bacterium
ATCGCCGTCGACCCGGCCCTCACCGCGCGCGCCCTGCGCCTGGCCAACTCGGCCTTCTACGGCGTCTCCGGCCGCGTCGCCAGCCTGAGCGATGCGGTGCACCTGCTGGGCCGCCACACCCTGTCCACCCTGCTGACGGCCGCCACGGTCACGGCCCAGTTCTCCGGGGGCGCGGCCCTCAGGAACCACCAGGGCTTCTGGCGCCATACCCTGGGCGTGGCCCTGGTCAGCCAGACCCTGGCTGCAAGCCGCGGGCTGGACGCCGAAATCGCCTTCACCGCCGGCCTGCTGCATGACATCGGTCAGCTCGCCCTGGCGGCCTACTACCCTGACGAGCTGGGCGCCGCCATCGCCCTGGCCCGCGAGCGCGACATCGAGCTGGTGCAGGCCGAGCTCCTGATCCTGGGCCAGGACCACACCCATGTCGGCACCCTGGTGGCCCGCCACTGGCGCCTGCCCGACAGCGTGGTCGAAGCCATTGCCTGGCACCACCAGCCTTCGGCCGGCCTGGCCGGGGCCGGCGGCCACCGCTCAGCCGGCGGGACCATGGTCATGATCGGACCACACAGCCCCTGCCTGGCCGACATCGTGCACCTGGCCGATGCCGTGGCCCATGCCCTGGACCTGGGCCGCGCGCCGCACGAGCTGGTGCCCGAACTCGACGAAGCCGCCTGGGACCGCGTCGGCCTGGAGGTCGACGAGGCCCAGACCCTGTTCTCCTATGCCGAACGCGGCGTGACCGCGCTCGGCCTTGCCCTGGGGTTGTGAATGAACACCGCAACAACAAGCTTCACCGCGCAGGCTGGCGCCGTGATCACCGCCCAGCCGGCGGCCGACGACATGGACGAGCGGCTCAAGCTCGCCAAGGACCAGCTCATCCAGAGCGAGAAGATGGCCTCCATCGGCCAGCTCGCCGCGGGCGTGGCCCACGAGATCAACAACCCGGTGGGTTATGTGTTCTCCAACTTCGGCACGCTGGAGAAATACCTGGCCGACCTGTTCCGCATGCTGGAGGCCTACGAGGCCGCCGAACCCCTGCTGGCCGGCACGCCCGCGGCCGCCAGCCTGGCCGCCCTGCGCGAGGAGATCGAGCTCGACTACCTCAAGGAGGACGTGCCCAGCCTGATGGCCGAATCGCGCGAGGGCATCACCCGGGTGCGCAAGATCGTCCAGGACCTCAAGGACTTCTCCCACGTGGACGCGCGCCAGGAATGGGAGTGGGCCGACCTGCACAAGGGCATCGACTCCACGCTCAATATCGTCAACAACGAGATCAAGTACAAGGCCGACGTCGTCAAGCAATACGGCGAGCTGCCCGAGGTGCAGTGCCTGGCCAGCGAGCTCAACCAGGTCTTCATGAACCTGCTGGTCAACGCCGCCCACGCGGTGACCAAGGAGCGCGGCACCATCACCATCCGCACCGGCACGGCCGGCGCCTGGGCCTGGATCGAGATCGAGGACGATGGCAGCGGCATCGCGCCCGAGAACCTCTCGCGCATCTTCGACCCCTTCTTCACCACCAAGGCCGTGGGCAAGGGCACGGGCCTGGGCCTGTCGCTGAGCTACGGCATCGCCCAGAAACACGGCGGCCAGCTCACGGTGAGCAGCACCGTCGGCCAGGGCACGACCTTCCGCCTCACCCTGCCCATCCGTCACGGCGATGCGGAGGCCCAATCATGAGCAGCAGCAACGAATCCGGCAGCACCACGCTGGAGCGCCCGGCCACCAGCGCCACAGCCACCAACGCCGCGGCCACCAGCCCCGCGCCCGGCACCGCTGGCCCGGCCGCAGCACCCGGGGCAGCGCCCTGGGCCACGGTGCTGTGCGTGGACGACGAGGCCAACATCCTCTCGGCCCTCAAGCGCATGCTGCGCGGCGGCGGCCATGTGGTGGTGACGGCGGGCAGCGGCGCCGAGGCCATCACCCGCCTGGAGCAGATGCCGGTGGACCTCATCATCAGCGACATGCGCATGCCCGGCATGGACGGCGCCAAGCTGCTGGAGCAGGTGCACCAGCGCTGGCCCGAGGTGGTGCGCATCTTGCTCACCGGCCATGCCGACATGGGCAGCACGGTGGCGGCCATCAACCGCGGCCAGATCTTCCGCTACGTGCACAAGCCTTGGGACGAACACGAGCTGCTCGCCGCCGTGGACGAGGGCCTGGAACGCCAGCGCCTGCAGCGCGAGAAGAACCGCCTCGAAGCCCTGACCCAGCAGCAGAACGAGGAGCTCAAGACCCTCAACGCCGAACTCGACGCCCGCGTCCAGGCCCGCACCGCCGAGCTCGCCGAGGCCAACAAGAAGCTCGAGGGCAACTACCTCAAGTCCATCAAGGTCTTCACCAACCTGCTGGAACTGCGCGGCGCCAGCTTCGCCGGCCACGGCCGCCGTGTCGCCCAGGTGGGCCGCGACATCGCCCGCCGCATGGGCCTGCCGCAGGAGCAGGTGGTGCAGGTCTTCGTCGCCGGCATGCTGCACGACATCGGCCTCATCGGTGCTGGCGACCGGCTGCTCACCCGCCCGGTCTCGCGCTACACGCCCGAGGAGATGGAGCTCTACCGCCAGCACCCGGTGCAGGCCGAAACCACCCTGATGGCGCTGGACGACATGCAGCCCATCATGGCCATCATCCGCAGCCATCACGAACACTACGACGGCAAGGGCTTCCCCGACGCCCTGGTGGGCCCGGACATCCCGCTGGGCGCGCGCATCCTGGCCGTGGCCGACACCTTCGACGACCTGCAGCAGGGCCAGATCGCCGAGGCCAGGCTCACCGCGCTGGAAGCCCGCACGGTCATCCGCGCCGCCCGCGGCACCCAGTTCGACCCCCAGGTGCTGGCCGCCTTCCTGCAGGCCACCGAACCCGAGCGCCCCAAGCTCACCTCACTCCCCCTGCGCACCCACCAGCTCCAGGCCGGCATGGTGCTGGCCCACGACCTGGTCTCGCCCAAGGGCCTGCTCATGCTCACCGCCGGCCACGTGCTCAACGACTCCCTCATCGCCCGCATCCGCGCCTTCGAACTGCGCGACGGCCACAAGCTGGAAATCCATGTGAAGCCGCCGGAAGGGGCGGCTGGGGGCTGAGGGCGGAGCAGGCTCCAGTCTCAGCCATCGATCCGCGAGCTTCTCGATCGAGGTCGCAGGCAGGCCGGTCGTGTATGGCGGGCTGGTGATCAGGCAAGGTCGCCGTCGAGCTCAGCACGCAACTGGCGGCAGGCGGTCAGCAGCTCGGGGACATGGTTGAGGGCCACGTCCCAGATGATTTCCGGATCGATGGCGAAGTAGTGATGTGCGATCAGGTCTCTCAACCTGGCCGGGCCGGTGCGCTGGCGCTCCGGCAGGCGCTGAAGCTGCTCGGCCGGAAACTGCTTGATGGCCTCGCCGATCACCTGCAGGTTGAACAGCACCGCATCGTGGGCCGCCTCGTTCGCGCTCCAGGACCAAAGGTCGTGCCCTGCCGTCAGGCGCCCGACCTTTTCGGCACTGGCCACGAGATCATCGAGGAAGAGCAGCCAGTCACGCGACACGGATCAGATCCCGTTCCACATGGCGACGGGCGCGGGGCTTGAGACCGCCGACAGTGACGACATCAACCGGCCGGCTGAGGGCACGCTCGAGAAAGTCCTTCAGCTGGAGGTAGCGCTCGAAGGTGGCCGGTCCTTCGAACTCGACCAGGACATCGATGTCGCTGTCCGGGCGCAGTTCGTCACGCGCAGCCGACCCGAACAGCCCGAGCTGGCGGACGCCCAGCCGGTCACCGATCTCGGTCCGGTGGGCCTGCAGGGCGGTCAGGATCTCGGCGCGGTTCATGGTGAGCCGATTTTCCAGCAATGTGTCCCGCCCGGTGTCGCACCTGGTCCACGGCCTTCCACCAGCCCGGGCAGTGCTGAAAAGCGGGAGATCCCGGACCGGTTCAGAGCGAATGCAGATAGGCCGCCAGGGCCTTGATCTGGTCGGGCTTCAGGCCGGCGACTTCTTCCTTCATGAGCACGCCGTGCGGGCGCAGGCGGGTGCGGAAGCCGGTGAGCTGGGCCTCGAGGTAGCGGGTCTGCTGGCCGGCCAGGCGGGGGAAGGCGGCCGCGCCTTCGGCCTGTTCGCCGTGGCAGCTGGCGCAGGCACGCACGCCGGCCTTGGGCAGGCCCTTGTCGTAGAGGGTCTTGCCGGCCTGGATGAGGGCGGCCGGTCCGGCGCCCTTGCCGCTGGGCGGGGTCTGGGCGGCGTAGTAGGCCGAGAGGGCCTCGATGCTGGCGTCGTCCAGCAGGGCCGAGACGCCCCACATATAGGCCTTGCCGTCGGCTTCGGAGCGCTGCTGGGCCCGGAAGTCCATCAGCTGGTGGCTGAGATAGAGGGCGGGCTGGCCGGCGATGGAGGGATAGTGGACCTTGCTGCTGCGGCCGCCATCGCCATGGCAGGAGGCGCAGACATGCACGGCCCGGCGCGCGGTCTCGTTCTCGATGGGCATGTCCTGGGCGCGCGCAACGGGCGCGGTCAGGGCGGCCAGCAGGCCCAGGCTGGCGACCAGGGCGCGGCCTGAGCGCAAGCGCGGGGAGGCTGCAGGGGCGGCGGCAACGGGAACGGGAACGGGAACGGAATGCGCAACGGACATCGATGTTTCCTCCAGGGGTAATGGGGTGGCCCATCGACCCGCTGGACGAGGCGCCACGGCGACCGCAGTTCAGGCCTGCCGGTCGCGCGAGGCGAAGTCTCGATGTCGCTCCAGCCCGCTGACTTGAGGCGGGACAAGAGGCGGTCCAAATCTGAAACGGGCAACGGCCCGCTGGCATCTCACCTTGTGGTCCTCGCTCACGTCGAGTTGCGACTTGAGCTTCGCCCCAAGGTCGCCGGCCCGCTGACGCGGGCTCTGGGCTTAGAGCCCCGCTGCGGCGCGCAGCGCAGCGACCTTGTCGGTGCGCTCCCAGGTGAACTCGGGCTCCTCGCGGCCGAAGTGACCATAGGCGGCGGTCTTGGAATAGATGGGGCGCAGCAGGTCCAGCATCTGGATGATGCCCTTGGGGCGCAGGTCGAAGACCTCGGCCACGATGGCGCTGAGCTTGTCGTCGCTCAGCTTGCCCGTGCCTTCGGTGTAGACCGTGATGTTCATGGGGCGGGCCACGCCGATGGCGTAGGCCACCTGCACCTGGCACTGGCGGGCCAGGCCGGCGGCGACCACGTTCTTGGCCACGTAGCGGGCGGCGTAGGCGGCCGAGCGGTCGACCTTGGACGGGTCCTTGCCCGAGAAGGCACCGCCGCCGTGCGGGCAGGCGCCGCCGTAGGTGTCGACGATGATCTTTCGGCCGGTCAGGCCGCAGTCGCCCTGCGGTCCGCCGACGACGAAGCGGCCGGTCGGGTTGATCAGGTACTTGGTGTCGGGGGTCAGCCATTCCTTGGGCAGCACGGGCTTGATCAGCTCCTCGCGGATCGCCTCGTAGAAGGCGTCGGTCATGCGGTTGCCCAGGCTGTATTCGGGCGCGTGCTGGGTGGAGAGCACGACGGTGTCGATGCTGTGGGGCTTGCCATCGACGTAGCGCATCGTCACCTGGCTCTTGGCATCCGGGCGCAGGAAGGGCAGGCGGCCGTCCTTGCGCAGCTGGGCCTGGCGCTCCACCAGGCGGTGCGCGTAGTAGATGGGCGCTGGCATCAGCTCGGGCGTCTCGTCGCAGGCGTAGCCGAACATCAGGCCCTGGTCGCCGGCGCCGGTGTTGAGGTGGTCGTCGCTGGCGTGGTCCACGCCCTGGGCGATGTCGTTGGACTGCTTGTCGTAGCAGACCATCACCGCACAGCCCTTGTAGTC
>JBJOKP010000172.1:0-5779 GCA_046046045.1 Pseudomonadota bacterium
TGGGCATGCGCGCCGCCACGCCGGGCGTGACCACCTTCGTGAACGAGGCCGCCACCACGTCGTCGGGCGCTGGCTCAGCGTCGCGCACCGGCGCCGCTTCGGCGGCGGTCGTTGCGCCGGGAGGCCGGCCATGAGCTACGTGCCACCCACCGACCACCTGAGCGGCCGCCGCAGCGGCCCTTATGTGCAGCGCCGAGCTGGCAGCGCAGGCGGGGCCGGGCTGATGGGTTCGCTCCGCACGGCCCTGGGCGGCCTGTTGCGCGGCCTGGGCCGTCTGCTGGTGGCGGCCTCCACCGGCCTGCTCTGGCTGCTGGTCCAGGGCGTGCAGAAGCCGCTGCAGCGCCTGGGTCTGGGGGGCGTGCTGGCCCTGGGCCGCGGCCTGGGTGGGGCAACCCGCGCGCTCTGGCGCGTCAGTGGCGGGCGCCTGCTCGCGCCCCTGACTGGCCGCTGGCAGGCCTGGCGGGGCCGGCGGGACGGTGACCGCGGCGGGCGCGCTGCCGCCCATCTGGCGCGTGCGGCCGAGCGGTCGCAGCGCAGCGTGCGCGCCGCCCTGGCCGCCGGCGCCGTGGGCAGCGCGGGCAATGCCAACCAGCTGCGTTATGCCTCCAGCCCGCTGCTGGCCTCGCGCACGCCGCTGTGGCGTTCGCGCTTCATCGTCTTCGGCGTCGGCCTGGGCTTTGTCGCCCTGGTGGCGCGGGCGCTCTACATCCAGGTGCTGGCCGCGGGTTTCTACATCGACCAGGGCGAGATCCGCACCAACCACACCCAGACCCTGCCGGCCCGGCGCGGCCGCATCCTGGACCGCAACGGCCTGCAGCTGGCCGCCAGCGTGGCGGTGTCCAACGTCTGGGTCTCGCTGCGCGAGTTCAAGGCCGACGAGGTCCAGCGCGCCCGCCTGGCCCAGCTGCTGGGCATCGCGCCGGCCGAACTGGCCGCCAAGCTGGACGCCAAGCTCGCCGCCAAGCGTGCCGAGATGGCCGAGGAGGCCCGCCGCAAGGCCCTCAAGCGCGCGCTGGATGAGGGGGAGCCGGTCGCCCCGGCCGGCGACGCCGCCACCCGCAAGCCCAGCCGCACGCCGGACGACCTGCGCCTGGCGCGTGGCATCGACACGCCGGTGGTGGACCAGCTCAAGGCCCTGCGCATCCCCGGCCTCTACGTCCAGCCCGATTTCCGCCGCCATTACCCCGAGGGCGAGGCCATCGCCCAGGTGGTGGGCTTCACCGACCTCGAAGGTGCCGGCCTGGAAGGCCTGGAACTGCATTTCGACCAGCAGCTGCGTGGCCGCAACGGCAGCCGCGCCGTGGTGCGCGATCGCCTGGGCAATGTGGTCGAAGACCTGGGCGAACAGGCGCCCACGGTGGACGGCAAGGACATCACCCTGTCCATCGATTCCAAGCTGCAGTTCTTCGCCTACCAGGCCATTCGCAACGCCGTGAGTGAACACCGCGCCAAGGCCGGCAGCGTGGTGGTGCTGGACTCGACCACGGGCGAGCTGCTGGCCCTGGCCAACTACCCGAGTTATGCCCCGGGCGACCGCGGTGCCGGCGGCGTGACGCCGGCGCAGATGCGCAACCGCGGCCTGACCGACACCTTCGAGCCGGGCTCGACCATGAAGCCATTCATCGCCGGCCTGGCCCTGCAGACCGGCCGGGTGCGGCCGGACACGGTGATCCAGACTGCGCCGGGCCGCCACATGGTCACCGGCGTCACCATCTCCGACGCCCATCCCCATGGTGCGCTGACGGTCGAGCAGGTCATCCAGAAATCCAGCAACGTTGGCACGGTCAAGATGGCCATGCAGATGCAGCCGCGCGAGATGTGGGGCGTGTTCTCGGCCGTGGGCTTTGGCGCCAAGCCCGACCTGCCCTTCCCCGGCCTGGCCGGCGGCCGGCTGCGTCCGGCGGCGACCTGGCGCCCCATCGAGCAGGCCACCATGAGCTACGGCTACGGCCTCTCCACCTCGCTCTACCAGCTGGCGCGTGCCTACACCGTCTTCGCCCATGACGGCGAGCTGATGCCTGCGCGCCTGGAGAAGGTCGACCGCAGCCAGGGCCCGGTGGTGGGCACGCGGGTCTTCCAGCCCGAGGTGGCGCGCTCGGTGCGCAAGATGCTGGGCATGGTCACCGGCGAGGGCGGCACCGCACCCAAGGCCCAGACCCCCGGCTATTCGGTCGGCGGCAAGACCGGCACGGCCCACAAGCAGGAAGGCGGCGCCTACGCCGGCCACAAGTACCGCTCGTGGTTTGTCGGCCTGGCCCCGCTCAAGAACCCCCGCCTGGTGGTGGCGGTCATGGTGGACGAGCCCACCGCCGGCAAATATTTCGGCGGCGACGTGGCCGCCCCGGTCTTCAGCACGGTGGTGGGCGACAGCCTGCGCCTGCTCGGTGAACCCCTGGACCTGGAGGTCAAGTCGCAGATCGTGACCCGCCAGATCGAAGCCGAACAGGAGTCCTTCTGATGACGACCCCCTGGCTGTCCGCCTCGACCTCCGAGCCCCTGGCGCGCGGGCCGGAAGGCGCCGTGCACCTGGCCGATGCGCCCGCGGCCCTGGCCTGGCTGGCGGCGGCCGCCCCGGCCGGCGCCGCCCTGGTGTGCGACAGCCGGCGGGTCCGCCCGGGCGATGTCTTCGTCGCCTGGCCGGGCCTGGCGCGAGATGCGCGGGCCTATCTGCCCGCCGCCCTGGCGGCCGGCGCCTCGCTCTGCCTGGTGGATGCCCAGGACCTGGCGGCCTACCTGCCGGGCGGCGCCACGCCCTGGCCGGCCGACCTGCTGGCCCAGGCGACGGATCACATCGGCGTGCTGACCGGCCTCAAGGCCGCCGCCGGCGAGATTGCCGACGCCTGGCTGGGCCGGCCCAGCGCCCAGCTGGACCTCATCGCCACCACCGGCACCAATGGCAAGACCTCCACCGCCTGGTGGACCGCCCAGGCCCTGAGCCTGGCCCACCGCCGCTGCGGCGTGATCGGCACCCTGGGTGCGGGTGAGCCGCCCACCCGGCTGGATCCGGCCGCCCGCGTCGTGCCCACCGGCTACACCACGCCCGACCCGCTCACCTTCCACCAGGCCCTGGCCGATGCGGTCGAGCGTGGCTGCGCCGCCGTGGCCCTGGAGGCCTCCTCCATCGGTCTGGCCGAGCAGCGCCTGGTGGGCGCACGCATCCGCGTCGCCCTCTTCACCAATTTCACGCCCGACCACCTCGACTACCACGGCGACATGGCCAGCTACTGGGCCGCCAAGCGCGCCCTGTTCGACTGGCCCGGCCTGGCCGCCGCGGTGGTGAACCTGGACGATCCCCAGGGTGCCGCCCTGGCCGAGGAACTGGCCGAACTGGCCCGCGGCTCCTCCGCCCCCCCGGCCGAGGCAGGCGATTCGGTCTTCGGGGCCGAACTGCTGCCGGCCGCCCCGCTGGCGCCGCCGGCCGACCTGGAACTCTGGACCTACAGCCGCCAAGGCTCCGCCCGCCTGGCGGCGCGCGACCTGCGCGTCAGCGCCCAGGGCCTGGCCTTCACCGTGGTCGAGACCCCGCCCCATGGCCCGGTGCAGAGCGCCGAGGTGCAGACCCGGCTGATCGGCGACTACAACGTCTCCAACGTGCTGGCCGTGCTGGCCGGCCTGCGCGCTCTGCACCTGCCCCTGGCCGAGATCGCCGCCCTGGCCAGCGACTTCACCCCCGTGCCCGGCCGCATGCAGCGGGTGCAGCTGGCGCTGGCAGCGCCGGCTGGCGACACACCGGCCCTGCCCGAGGTGGTGGTCGACTACGCCCACACGCCCGATGCGCTGGAGCAGGCCCTGCTGGCCCTGCAGCCCCTGGCGCGGGCCCGTGGCGGCCGCCTCGTCGCCGTGTTCGGCTGCGGCGGCAACCGCGATGCGGGCAAGCGCCCGGTGATGGGCGCCATCGCCGCCCGTCTGGCCGATGCCGTCATGGTCACCAGCGACAACCCGCGCCATGAAGACCCGGCCGCCATCGTGGCCCAGGTGCTGGCCGGTGTTCCGGCAGGCTCGAGCCATGTGCAGGCCGAGGTGGACCGCGCCCGCGCCATCCGCCAGGTGCTGGCCCAGGCGGATGGGCGCGACGTCATCCTGCTGGCCGGCAAGGGCCATGAGCCCGACCTGGAAATCGCCGGCCGCAAGCGCCATTTTTCCGATGTCGAGCAGGCCCGGATCGGCCTGCAGCGCCGCTGGGCCACCGCCGTGGCGCCGCAGGCCCAGGGCATGGCCCTGAGCCTGGGCGAAGCCGCCGCGCTGCTGGCCGCTCAGGGACTGAAGGCCAAGGTGGTGGGTGATGCGGCCCTGGCCGTGCAGCGCCTGCATAGCGACACCCGCAGCCTCAAGGCCGGCGACGGCTTTGTTGCCCTGCGCGGCGAACGTTTCGACGCCCATGACTTCCTGGCCCAGGCCCAG
This sequence comes from Pseudomonadota bacterium, assembly GCA_046046045.1. Taxonomy (GTDB): domain Bacteria; phylum Pseudomonadota; class Gammaproteobacteria; order Burkholderiales; family Burkholderiaceae_C; genus Sphaerotilus. The sequence continues at coordinate 4,402 of JBJOKP010000172.1, forward strand.
GCGGCCGGTGCGGTCGCCGGCCTGGCCGAGCGTGGCCTGGCAGCCCCGGGTCTTCCGGGTCTGCAGGTGCCCGACAGCCTGGCCGCCCTGCAGCAGCTGGCCGCCGCCTGGCGGCGCGAGCGCTACGCAGGACGGCCCCTCATCGCCGTGACCGGCAGCAATGGCAAGACCACGGTCACCCAGATGATCGCGGCCATCCTGCGCGCCGCCTGGGGCGAGGCGGCCCATGCGACGGCCGGCAACCTCAACAACCACATCGGCGTGCCGCTCACCCTGCTGGGCCTGCGCCCGGGCCACCAGGCCAGCGTGGTCGAGCTGGGCATGAACCATCCCGGCGAAATCGCCGAGCTGGCCGCCCTGGCTCGGCCCACCGTGGCCCTGGTCAACAACGCCCAGCGCGAGCACCAGGAATTCATGGCCACGGTCGAGGCCGTGGCGCGCGAGAACGGCAGCGTGCTCAGCGTCCTGCCCGCCGCAGGTGGCGCGGCGGTCTACCCGGCCGGCGACGACTACAGCCCGCTCTGGCAGCAGCTGGCCCAGGGTGGTGGTGACCGTGCGCTCTGGCGCTTCCGCCTCGATGACGGTGAGCCCGGCGCTGACGTTCCGGCGGCCGAGGTCCACGGCCAGGCCACCTGGGCGCTGGACCACTGGCAGATGACGGTGCACACGCCCGAGGGGGTGGTCGAGCTGCCGCTGCACATCGCCGGTCGCCACAACGCCCGCAACGCCCTGGCGGCCACGGCCGCGGCCCTGGCGGCGGGCTGCCCGCTGGCGGCCGTGGTGCAGGGCCTCGGCGATTTCCGCCCGGTCAACGGCCGCTCCCAGGTGGAGCGCCTGGCCCTGGCTGGCGGCGCCGTCACCCTGGTCAACGACAGCTACAACGCCAACCCCGATTCGGTGCGCGCCGCCATCGACCTGCTGGCCGAACTGCACGGCCCGCGCTGGCTGCTGCTGGGCGACATGGGCGAGGTGGGCGACCAGGGCCCGGCCTTCCATGCCGAGGTGGGTGCCTATGCCCGTGAACGCGGCATCGAGCAGCTCTGGACCGCCGGTGCCCTGTGTGCCCATGCCGCCCAGACCTATGGCCCCGGGGCTGTCCACCATGCCGACACCGCCGCCCTGGTGGCAGCCCTGGCCAGCCAGCCCTGGCCGGCGACCGCGAGCGTGCTGGTCAAGGGCTCGCGCTTCATGACCATGGAGCAGGCCCTGGCCCCGCTGCGCGACCGCGCTGCCGGCGCCGCGCCGGCTTCATCTCCCTCCACCCCATCCACTGACGGAGGCCCGGCCCACCATGCTGCTTAGCCTGGCCCTTTGGCTGCAAGCCCTCTTCCCTGACACCCTGGGCTTTCTGCGGGTGTTCCAGTACCTCACCTTCCGC
>JBJOKP010000173.1:0-5769 GCA_046046045.1 Pseudomonadota bacterium
AAGGTCAAGGCCTTCGAGATCTCCATCCAGACCGGGGCCATCCTGGCCATCGTGCTGGTGTACTGGCAGCGCCTCATCGGTGCGGTCAAGGACGCGGCCCATGCCGGCGTGGGCCGACGCTTCCTGGTCAACGTCTTCGTCGGCTTCCTGCCGGCGGTGCTACTGGGCCTGACCTTTGGCAAGAAGGTGCAGGCCGCCCTGTTCAACCCCCTGGTGGTGGCCTCGACCTTCATCCTGGGCGGCTTCATCATCCTCTGGGCCGAGAGCCGCAAGAGCGCCGTGGTGAAGGTGGCCGAGGTGGAGGACATGTCGGTCATGGACGCCCTCAAGATCGGCCTGGTGCAGTGCCTGGCCTTTGTGCCCGGCACCAGCCGCTCGGGCTCCACCATCATCGGCGGCATGCTGTTCGGCCTCTCACGCAAGGCGGCGACCGAATACACCTTCTTCCTGGCCATCCCCACGCTCTTCGGCGCCGGGGCCTACAGCCTCCTGAAGGTGCGCCACAGCCTGGTGGCGGCCGATGCGCCGCTGTTTGCCGTGGGCTTCCTGTTCAGCTTCCTGGCCGCCTGGGCCTGCGTGCGCTGGCTGCTGCGTTACGTCAGCACCCACAGCTTCAAGGCCTTTGCCTGGTACCGCATCGCCTTCGGCCTGGTGGTGCTGGCCACGGCCTATTCGGGGCTGATCACCTGGGCCGAGTGAGGCCCGCAACAGAGGCTCAGGCGGACGCGGCCCGCGCCAGTCCGCCTTGATGTGGCCGGGCCGTCAGCGGCGCCGGAACACCAGGTCCCACACGCCGTGGCCAAGCTTGAGGCCACGCGCCTCGAACTTAGTCAACGGCCGGTAGGCCGGCTTCTCGGCATAGGCGGCCGCGGTGTTCTGCAGCCGCGGCTCGGCAGCGAGCACCTCCAGCATCTGCTCGGCATAGGCCTGCCAGTCGGTGGCGCAGTGCAGGTAGCCGCCGGGCGCAAGGCGGCTGGTGAGGCGGGCGACGAAATCGGGCTGGATGAGGCGGCGCTTGCGGTGCTTCTTCTTGTGCCAGGGGTCGGGGAAAAACACATGCACGCCGGCCAGCGAGTCGGGCGCGATCATGTGGTCCACCACCTGCACGGCGTCATGCTGCAGGATGCGGATGTTGCCCAGTTTCATCTCGCCGATGCGCTTGAGCAGGGCGCCCACGCCGGGCTCATGCACCTCCACGCCGATGAAGTCGGTGCCCGGCAGGGAGGCGGCGATCTCCGCCGTGGCGTGGCCCATGCCAAAGCCGATCTCCAGCACGCGTGGCGCGCCGGGGCGACCGAAGACGGCGTCCCAGTCCGCCACTTCCGCCTGATAGGGCAGGACGAAGCGGGGGCCCAGTTCGGCCAGGGCGCGTTCCTGGCCCGTGCCCATGCGCCCGGCGCGCAGCACATAGCTGCGGATGGCGCGGTGGTGGCGCGGGTCGGTGGCGGATGCGGTGGCTTCGGCTGCGGCTGACTCCCCGGCAAGGCCATCGCTGCGGTGATCGGGCAGGGGTTCGTGTGGCGGGACTTCGGGCAGGGACATCTCGGGGCGCGGGCAGGGGGCGGGACGCGGGGTCGTGGGGCGCGCATTGTGGCGCCTGCCCCGCCGCGCGGGCCTGGGCGCACTCAGGCTGCGTCGCCCACGGCGCTCGGCCGGCCGAGTTCCGGGCAACGCCGGTAAATGGAGTTGCGGCTCACCCCCAGGGCTCGGGCCACGGCCGAGACATTGCCGCCATGGGCCTGGAGCGCGGTGCGTATGGCCTGGCTCTCGATCGCGAGCAGGCCAGCAGTCCAGGCCGCCTGACTATCCGGGCGCCAAGCGGCGGCGCGACCGCGCCTACGTGCCCCTGCAGCCCCTGCAGCCCCTGGCCGCCAGCCGGCCCTAGCAGGCCGTCGCCCTGGGCATCCAGCTCGGCTTTGTCGCCCGGACCAGCGATGCCATCCTGCTGGCGGACCTGAACCGCCACCTGGCCCAACTGCTGGCCAGCGGCGACCTCGCCCGCCTGGCGCGGGAACAGGGCGTGAGCTTGCAGGCGCCCAGCCCGGGCAGCGGTGCGCCCTCGCGCGGCCTGGAATGGCGCCATCTGGTGGAGGATTGAGTGCGGGCGTAGCCCTGACCTGAGTGGCCGTGCCGGCCCTCTGCATGGCCATGGCTAGAATGCTGAGCAGTTGCTGCATGCGGGCGTCGTTCAATGGCAGGACCTGAGCTTCCCAAGCTCAAGACGTGGGTTCGATTCCCATCGCCCGCTCCACCCCAGGCCCTTGGTCGGCCTGACAACTCACCAAAGCCCTGGAGGTTCGCGCCCCAGGGCTTTTTTGTTGTCCGGAATAGGCTGAAGGCCATTGCAGGCAGCGAGCCGCTGCGGCTGAGCACTTCTCAGCCCGGGCCGAGGTCTCCTGCAGCCGGACGCGGAGTGAAGGTCGAGCAGCCCGTGCAAGCGCCTCGAAGGGCTTGACAGCAGAGTAAAGACTATTTACAGTGCGATCACTCTGAATCGCACGGACTCCCCGAACCCGACTTACCCCAACGAGAGACGCAGCGTGAAACCAGGCCAGTTCATCAACACACACCGCCCCAATCTGGGTGCGGGTGCGTTCGTGCGCATGGCTTCTAGGCTTTCCTCGCCGGGCCATCGCCCGAACTTAAGCGCCCTGGGCAGAACGACCCCGGCTGGCTATCGCTGGCTGGATCGGGCGGAAGTCCAGGTGCATCCGGGAGAAGGAGGCGCATAGCGCTTCTTTCCCAGCTCTGTACGCAGAGGCCCGGACTCCGAAAGGATCCGGGCCTTCTTCTTTTTCACCCTGGCCGGTCTGTACATCCGTGCAGGCCCGCGATCCGCGGCCTGTTCCCACCCGCGGGGACCCGTTTCATCTCGGTGTGGCGCAGTTGGCAGCGCGCGTGATTTGGGATCACGAGGGTCATCGGCGGGCGGACGAGCCGATGACGGTTCGAGACCTGCCACCGAGACCATTTGGCTTGTCCCATCAACGTGCCGACACGTCCGTAGCTCAGTGGGAAGAGCGCGACTCTCCGAAGGTCGAGGCCAGTGGTTCGAATCCACCCGGACGTACCACCCCAGCAGTCAGAACCCTGGCCGATGAATGGAGGCCGCTCATGGACCACCCCCAACACAAGCACCTGCTGCAACTTGATGTGCAGGGCACGCCGCAGGCGTCAATTGCGCTCGATAGCGCTCGAACGAAGTTGCACGAATGGCTGGCCTCGCGCCTGGCCAGATCGTCACGACAAGGATCGCGCCTGAGCTGAAGAGCTCCGTGCGCCCAAGAGTCTGCCGCAGAAGGCGAACGCTCACAGGTCTGGGGTTCGTGAACCCCGCCGGTGGGCGGCATCCAGGCGCAAGCCTGTCGATGCCGTCCATGCCGCGTCGCTGGAAACGGTGGATGCCCCGGCCATCAATGGAACGCACCGCAAGGTGCCAGGTTCGACACCTGGATGGCCTCCACTGGATAGCTCAGTCGGGTAGAGCAACGACCTTAAAAGTCGTCTGTCGCGGGTTCGATTCCCGCTCCAAGCAACCAGAACCGGTCGAAAGACCACCGCCGAACGTGCACCCGGGGCGCAAGCCCTGCCGTGCATCAGCGGCGGCAGCCCGTGCGACGGGCATGCGGGGCCACGCAGCCACGGCCAGCCGAGGACGCCTCCAGGGAGGGGGCGCCGACGCGCACCGTGGCATCCGGGCCCAGGCATCCGTCGTCCGCTGCCGCTGCTGTAACGGCACCCCATACAACACACGCTTCAACCACAAGGAGAACACCCATGAAGATGCTCAAGCGTGTCACGGTGAAGAAGAACGAGCGCGCCCTGCTGCTGCGCAATGGCGACTTCGAGCGCGTGCTGCAACCCGGCACCCATTGGCTGTTCGCGCCGATCGACAACCTGCGGGTGGAGGTCTTCGCGCTCGAACAGGCCGCGTTCACCCACGGTCTGGCCGACTACCTGATGGCCAGGGAGCCCGAGGTGGTGGCCGCCGAGTTCGTGCGGGTGGAACTCACCGAGCACCAGGTGGGACTGCGCACGGAAAACGGCGTGCTGGTCGAGGTCCTGGCCCCGGCCACCCGGCGGCTGTACTGGAAGGGCCTGGCCGACGTGCGTGTGGAGGTGGTCGACATTGCCGACACGGCCGAGCTGCCGGCTCCCCTGGCGGCGCGGCTGGTGCAGACCCAGCTGCGCCAGCGCGCGGTGGCTGGCCTGGCCGGCGTGCTGCAGGTGCAGGTGCCCGAACACGGCGCCGTCATCCTGTGGGTCGACGGCAAGGTCGAGCGGCTGCTCGCGGCGGGCTCGTACGCCTTCTGGAAGTTCAACCGCAACGTGTCGGTCGAACTCGTGGACCTGCGGCTTCAGACGCTGGAAGTCACGGGTCAGGAAATCCTGACCCGCGACAAGGTGGCGCTGCGGCTCAACCTCTCGGCCACGTGGCGCTATACCGATGTGCTCAAGGCCCACAAGGAACTCGCCAAGCCTGCGGATCACCTGTACCGCGAGCTCCAGTTCGGCTTGCGTGCCGCCGTGGGCACGCGCTCGCTCGACGAGTTGCTGGAGAACAAGACGGTGATCGACGAGGTCGTCACAGCCCAGGTCACCGACAGGCTCGCTGGCTACGGCCTGCAGCTGGACGGCGTGGGCGTGAAGGACATCGTGCTGCCCGGCGAGATGAAGACCATCCTCGCCCAGGTGGTGGAGGCCGGCAAGGCCGCCGAGGCCAACGTGATCCGGCGCCGTGAGGAGACGGCGGCGACCCGCTCGCTGCTCAACACCGCCAAGGTGATGGAGGGAAACCCCGTCGCCCTGCGCATGAAGGAGCTTGAGACGCTGGAACGCGTGGCCGAACGCATCGACAAGATCTCCGTGTTCGGCGGTCTGGACCAGGTGCTCAACGGTCTGGTGAAGATGCGTTGAATGGTGGGGGAGGCTGTCCATGGACAATGATGGGCAGTCTCCATCCCGGCCAGGCTTCTCTGCCTGGCCTTGTTGTTTCCGCATACGTCTTCACCGCCCCTGATCCCATGCTGACCACCTCATGCGCCCTGAGCGGAAGCGAGCGGCATGCTGGTTGACCCGGCCGCATTGGTGGGCCTGGCTGGCCTGGGCCGGCGCGGGCGGCGTGCGCTGCTCTGCCTCATCCTCGCCCTGGCGGCGGTGCTGCAGGGCCAGGCACAGCTGCGGCTGCAGTGGCTGGGCAGCCTGCACCTTCATGCGCATGGCGGGGCATCGGAACAGGTCATGGCTGGGCGTGGTCAAGCGCCGGACTGGTCGGCCAGCCTGATCCACCTGCTGGGCTGGGTGCATCGCTGGCGCGCCGAACTGCTACCCGATGCTGGGGCGGGGCTGCTTGGGCACTCGTCGCTGGAGGAGCGCATGGCTCGGGTTGATCCTGGCCATGTGTCCACGCCCGGGCCGCAGCATGACCATGCCGGTCTGGCCCGCCACCACCATGACCGTGGCGATGCCACGGTGGTGGCCCTCGACGTCCCGGTGGGTGAATTGGCCGAGGCCGGGGCTCAAGGTAGCGCTCATGGAGGAGGGCAGGGCGGCGCCAGCGCCGGTGGCAGTCTGGCGGCCCTGCTGATGCGGTGGCCTGCCGGTCTGGCCACCGGCCAGCCGGGCAGTGCCATGCCCGGGCCTGGCCATGGCGCCGCCCGCTGGCAGGACGCCGAGATCCGGCGCGCCGAGCGGCCACCCAGGCTGCTGTGCTGGCCCCACGGCCAGCGCACCGCCTGATCCTGCCGAGGGTGATGTCCGCCTGAGCGC
>JBJOKP010000174.1:0-5760 GCA_046046045.1 Pseudomonadota bacterium
AGCTGACCAGGAAGTCCAGGAACTCCTGCTTGAGCGCCGGTGGCAGCTCGCGGATCTCGGCGGCGAAGGCCTCGTCGCGCTGGAAGTGGTCGTGGTTGTTGTCGCCCTCGTATTCGGCCATCACCGCGTCCCACTCGGCCCGCACCGGCTCGATGTCCAGGGCGTCCATGGCCTTGAAGTCGGTGGTGTAGAAGCGCGGCGACAGCAGGGTGCGGGCTCGCGCACGCTGCATGGCATCGGCCGGGCTGGCGATGGTGCTGCCGTCGGCGTGGCCGCCCGGGTGGCGGTCGGTCGGCAGGGTGGCGGTCGCGGTCATGGCGGGCTGGCCTTTCGTGGCAGGGGGATGGGCGGCGGCGCGGGCATCAGCCCGGCGGCAGGGCGAGCAGGCGGGCAAAGCTGGCCGCCTGGGTGGGGCCGAAGGATTCGAGGTCGAGCCGGCGCCGGGTGCTGGGGTCGTGCAGGGTGAGGCGGCCGGCCTCGCGCGCCACCAGGTCGAAGGGCACGTCGGCGCCTATGCCCAGGCTGCGGCGCTCGCGCACCAGGGCGCGCAGGGCGCCGCGCAGAAAGGGCTCGGCGCCGGGTTCGATCTGCTGCATGAGCCGGCCGTCACCGGCCCGCACGAGGATGCCGCCATCGGGTCGGTCCTCGAAACGCAGCGAGCGCTGGGCCAGGATGGCGCCGCCGGGGGCATAGGCGCTTTCGCTCGGGCCCAGCCAGCGCCAGGCCGCCACCATCAGCACGCTGGCCAGCACCAGGCCGGCCAGGGCGATGAGCGGGCCGCGCGGCAGGGTGGTGTCGTGATGATGGGAGGCGCTGTGGCTCATGGCGAATCGCTGGCTGGCTGAGGTGGTGGCTGATGAGGTTGTGCTGAGCGAGGTGCCTGAGCCTGTCTGGAGGGGATCAGCTCAGGCCGCCATGGGCAGGCCACCGGTGCCGGAACTGGCGCCAGTCGCTGCGGTGGTCGGGAGGCTGGCGGGCGCCGGGCGGGTAGTGGCCGGGGCCGTGGCCCGTTGCAGCTGTTCGCCGTGCAGGGTCTGCATGGCCTGGGTCAGCAGGGTCGCCACCTCGTCCACCCGGGCCAGGCCGCGCAGCATGGGTTGGGTGCGACGCAGCTGCCAGGGACGCACATGGGGCCAGAGGTGCAGGTAGGCGATGCGCTGCGGCCCGCCCAGCTGCAGGCAGAGCTCGCCGCTGCCGCCCGGGCCGCGGGCCACGGCGGCGGCTTCCACCTGGCGCAGCGGCAGGTTGAAGGTGATGGACAGCACCATGCCCACCCGCATCACCACCCGGCGGTTGGTGAGGCTGTAGACCGTGGTGCGCGCGCTCAGCCAGGCCAGCAGGGTGAGCAGACCCAGGCCGGCCGCGGCCAGGGGCAAATGCCAGACCAGGCCGGTGGCCATGCTGGCCAGCACCTGGGCCGTGGGCTGGCCCTCGGCCAGCAGGCCCACCCCGCGGGCCAGGATGAGCAGGCCGAAATACACCGCCACCTTGCGCACATGGAAGGCGTCGACCGCCAGGCGCTGCCATTGCGGCGCGCCTTGCCAGAGCAGGACTTCGCCGGCCGGCAGTTCGGCTGGCAGGCCGTGCACCGGCTCGAACTCGTGTTCGCCGCTGGCCTGCACCGCCGTGCCCGCTGTCGGCCTGGGGCCAGCCGCAGCCGGCGTGGGGGAGAGACGAACGGCTCTCACAGGAAGGGCTCCGCACGCGAGGGTTCGGCGTAGAGGGTGCCGGCGCCGAAATAGGCGGTGATGCGCTCCTCTTCCAGCAGGGTCAGCTCGGCCGGGGACCGGGTGCCGGGCACATCGGCGAACTGGTGGCCCAGCAGGGCATCGACCTGCACCTCGCGGGCGCTGATGCGGGCGAAGTTGACCGGCAGCAGCACCACCTTGCCCCCGCCGAGGTCCACCTCGAGGTAGCGGAAAAGGTTCTCCGAGCGGTCCACCCACAGGTCGACCACCGTGCCGGCCACGACGCGATCGGCGCCGCGCACCGCCAGGCCGCGCGGATCGACATCCTTGCCGGCCACGCCGAAGCCGGCGGCCACGCGCAGCGGCACGATGCGGGCCGCGCCTTCGAGCGTCAGGTCGACCACATCCTCGCGCTGGGCATAGGCGCCGGGGCCGACGCCGGCCAGCAGCGGGTTGCCCACCGGCTCGTAGGGTGCGCCGGGGTAGTCATGGCCACGTTCCAGGTTGAGCGTGGCCGGGTCGGCCGCGCCGCCCGGGGGCGCCTGGCGGGTGCGGCCGTCGCGCAGCAGAAAGGTCTTGGGCTCGGGCACGGCCGGGAAGCCCTGGATGGGCCCGCGCCGCCGGCTCGGCCCGTCGGCCACCAGCGGGTAGCCCTCGCGCTTGTTCTCGCGGTGCAGGTAGATGATCAGCCCGGCAAAGAAGATCCAGAACAGGTAGAGCACGACCTGGGCAAGGTCGATGGCGGGGGTGATGGCGCCGGTGGTCATGTCATGTCTCCTCAGCAGGGTCTTGCGATCGATGGGACGGTGGGAGCCGGGGCTCGGTGAAGGGGGGCCGGTCGCCTAGCCGGGGAACTCGGCCAGGCCGAACTTCCCGGTGGGGGCGGTGCTCGTGGGGAGGGCGGCGCTGCGACGGCTGCGCACCAGCGGGCCCAGCGCCACCAGGGTGGCGAAGAGCAGGGCGATCTCGAGGTGGTAGACCACGCTGTAGCCGGTGCCGGGCAGGTCCAGGGCCGTGCCCAGCCAGCCCTGGCTGGCGGCGGCCGATACCCCGTCGCGCAGCGCACCACCCAGGGCGATGGCCAGGCCGGCGGCGCTGGCCTGCACGGCACCCCATGCGCCCAGGGCCAGGCCGGCATGGCGCGGGCGGCTGTCAATGGCGGAGGCTGTGGCGGTGGGATCGGTCTGGCCAGCGCCCGGCGCCGGCAGGTCCAGGCCCATGGCCTCGGTCAGGGTGGCGACACCGAAGAGGCCGCCGCCCAGGCCGATGAGCAGGGCGCCGGCGCGGAAGAGGGCGGGCGAGGCCAGGGGCTCGGCAAAGATGACCGCGGCAAAGGCGACCACGCCGCAGAGTGCACCGGCGGCGGCGAGGCGCACCGGGTCGGCACCCTGCTGCAGGCGGCGCGCCGCGATGGCAAAGGCCGCCAGGGCGCCGGCGGCGCTCAGGGCCGTGAGCGCCGAAGTGCTGCCCACCGGCAGGCCCAGGATCTGGCCGCCATAGGGTTCGAGCAGGATGTCCTGCATGCTGAAGGCGGCCGTGCCCAGGCCCGTGCCCCAGAGCAGGCGGGCGGCGTGCGGCTGGTGCACAAAGGCCCGCCAGGCGGCGCGGAAGTTGTCCGCGAGGTCTGCCTCGGCGTCGGCTTGCGCAGCGCTGCGGCGCGGCCGACGGGCCTCCTGCTTCCACAGCGCGACGCCGTTGAGCAGTATGGTCAGCAGGGCAGAGCCCTGCACCACCTGCACCAGGCGCAGCGGGCTGAAGTCGCGCAGCAGTTCGCCCAGCAGCAGGGCACTGCCGACCAGGCCCAGCAGCAGCGAGACGTACATGAGGGCCACGACGCGGGGCCGGGTGTCGGCGGGGGCCAGGTCGGTGGCCAGGGCCAGGCCGGCGGTCTGGGTGGTGTGCAGGCCCGCCCCGATGAGCAGGAAGGCCAGGGCCGCACCCGCCTGGCCCACCCAGGCCGGGCCGTCACCCTCGCCGGTCAGCACCAGCAGGGCAAAGGGCAGGATGGCCAGGCCGCCGAACTGCATCAGGCTGCCGAACCAGATGTAGGGCACGCGCCGCCAGCCCAGGGCCGAGCGGTGGTGGTCGCTGCGGTGGCCCACCAGGGCGCGCAGCGGCGCAAAGACGATGGGCAGGGCGATCATGAGCGAGACCAGCCAGGCCGGCACCGCCAGCTCCACGATCATCACGCGGTTGAGCGTGCCGTTGAGCAGGGCCAGGGCCAGGCCCACCGAGACCTGGAAAAGCGAGAGGCGCAGCAGGCGCGGCAGCGGCAGATCGGGCGAGGCCGCGTCGGCAAAGGGCAGGAAGCGGGTCGAGAGCCGGCTCCAGCCGCGCACCGCCAGCCCGTCCAGGCGCTGGCGCACCGTGACCAGACGACCCATGCCCAGGCGACCCAGGGCGCTGCCCCGGGCCTGGCGGCCGCCCTGCCGTGCCGCGGTCATGCCGCCCTCTGCCATTGCCAGGCCTGCGAGGTGTAGAAGCCGCTGGCGATGCGCTGGGTCGGCCCGGTCTGCCAGCCCTGCAGGGCTGGCTGTTCGCTCAGGCGCGCCTGCAGCTGCTGGGTGGCCACCGGCACGATGGCCGGCGCCCGGTCGCCGCGCGGGAAGAGTCGGCCCACGGCATGCATGGCCGCCAGGGCCGGCGTGCGCGGCGCATAGGTGAAGAGCAGGGAGCCGCGGCAGCGTCCGGCCCAGGCGGCCAGCACGCGGGCCACGTCGGTGGCCTCGTAGTGGATGAGCGAGTCCATCGCCACCACATGGTCGAAGCGGCCCAGGGCCGGGTCCAGCATGTCGCCGGCCAGGAAGCGGATGTGGCCGGGGCCGATGCCGGCGGGCACGTCCTCGGGCAGGCGCTCGCGGGCCAGGTCGACCAGGGTGGGCGAGAGATCGATGGCCACCACCTCGGCGCCGCGCCGTGCGGCCTCGACCGCCAGGGCGCCGGTGCCGCAGCCGGCGTCGAGCAGGCGCAGGCCGTGCAAGTCGGCCGGCAGCCAGCCCAGCAGGGTGGCGCGCATCTGCGCCCGGCCGGCCCGCACCGTGGCGCGGATGCGGCCCAGCGGTGCGGTGGAGGTCAGGCGGGCCCAGGCCTGCACGGCCGTGCGGTCGAAATAGGTCTCGATCTCGCTGCGGCGCAGCTGGTAGCCGGGGGTGTGCATGTCCATGGCGGCGGCCTTTTCAGTCGTAGCCCAGCAGGTCGAAGATCTCGCGGTCCTTCAGCGCCACGGCGCTGAGCGGCTCGTAGCCCACCCAAAGGCTGGCGGCCAGGCGCAGGTATTCGTCCTGCACGGCCTTGACCTCGGGGCTGTCGTCCATCTCGAACAGGGTGGCCTTCTTGAGGCGGCTGCGGCGGATGGCGTCCAGGTCGGGGAAACGCGCCATGGTCTTGAGTCCCACGCGTTTGTTGAACCTGTCGATCTGGTCGGTGGCGGCGCTGCGGTTGGCGATCACCCCGCCCAGGCGCACGTTGTAGTTCTTGGCCTTGGCACCGATGGCCTGCACGATGCGGTTCATCGCGAAGATGGAATCGAAGTCATTGGCCGTGACGATGAGCGCGCGGTCGGCATGCTGCAGCGGCGCGGCAAAACCGCCGCAGACCACATCGCCCAGCACGTCGAAGATCACCACGTCGGTGTCTTCCAGCAGGTGGTGCTCCTTGAGCAGCTTGACGGTCTGGCCAACCACATAGCCGCCGCAGCCGGTGCCGGCCGGCGGGCCGCCGGCCTCGACACACATCACGCCGTTGTAGCCCTCGAAGACGAAGTCCTCGGGGCGCAGCTCCTCGGCATGGAAGTCCACCGTCTCGAGCACGTCGATGACGGTGGGCAGCATCTTCTTGGTCAGGGTGAAGGTGGAGTCGTGCTTGGGATCGCAGCCGATCTGCAGCACGCGCTTGCCCATCTTGCTGAAGGCGGCGCTGAGGTTGGAGCTGGTGGTGCTCTTGCCTATGCCGCCCTTGCCGTAGACCGCGAAGACCTTGGCCGTGCCGATCTTGAGCGCCGGGTCGAGCGCGACCTGCACGCTGCCTTCGCCGTCCAGGCGCGGGTCACCCAGGCGCGCAGGGCGGCCGCGGC
>JBJOKP010000175.1:0-5752 GCA_046046045.1 Pseudomonadota bacterium
TCAAGCCCACCTACGGCCGCTGCTCGCGCTACGGCATGATCGCCTTCGCCTCCAGCCTGGACCAGGCCGGCCCCATCGCCCGCTCGGCGCTGGACTGCGCCCACCTGCTCACGGCCATGAGCGGCTTCGACGAGCGCGATGCCACCAGCGCCCAGCAGCCCGTGCCGGATTTCGCCGCCGCGGCCCGGGCCCAGCGCCCCGGCGCCAGCGCCGCCCGGCCGCTCGAAGGCCTGCGCATCGGCCTGCCCACCGAGTTCTTCGGCGAAGGCGTGGAAGCGGGGGTGCTGGCCGCCCTGCGGGCCTCGCTGGCTGAGCTGGAAAAGCTCGGCGCCACCCTGGTGGATGTCAGCCTGCCGCGCACCGAGCTGGCCATCCCGGTCTACTACATCATTGCCCCGGCCGAGGCCAGCTCCAACCTGAGCCGCTTCGACGGCGTGCGCTACGGCCACCGCGCCGCGCAGTACAAGGATCTGGGCGAGATGTACCGCAAGAGCCGCAGCGAGGGTTTCGGCCCCGAGGTGAAGCGCCGCATCATGATCGGCACCTATGTGCTCAGCCACGGCTACTACGACGCCTACTACCTGCAGGCACAGAAGCTGCGCCGCATGATTGCTGACGACTTCCAGGCCGCCTTCGCCAGCTGCGACCTGATCGCCGGCCCGGTCTCGCCCACGGTGGCGCGGCCCATCGGCAGCCAGAGCGACCCGGTGGCCGAATACCTGGCCGATATCTTCACCCTGCCCGCCAGCCTGGCCGGCCTGCCCGGCATCAGCCTGCCGGCCGGCTTCAGCCAGGGCCTGCCGGTGGGTCTGCAGCTCATCGGCAACTACTGGCAGGAAGGCGCCCTGCTGCAGGCCGGCCATGCCTTCCAGCAGGCAACCGACTGGCACCGCCGGGCCCCGCCGCTCCAGGCTTGAGATCGCGGCCGGCCGCTGCCGCCGCACGGGCGGCCGGCCCTGTGCCGGCCTGCCCGCGCCAGCTCAGCGCAGTTCGTCACCGCGCCGGCGGCGTTGCTCCTGGCTGACCGCCTGCTGGTTCTTCTGCGCCGCGGCGTCGCCGTTGTTGGGTGCCGCCGGCCTGGCGGCTGGCGCCGGTGACGGTGCGGCGCCAGCCGGAGTCGGTGCCTGAACCGGCGAGGGCGCCTGAACCGGATTGCGAGGCGCCGGAGCGCGTTCACCCTGGCGCTCGCCCCCGCGGCTCTCGCCGCCACGGCTGTCACCACCCCGGCCCTGGAAGCGGCCGTCGCTCCTTCCGCCCCGCTCGCCGCGGCCCGCCGCCGGCTGACCCTCGGGCGCAGGCGTGGCCGGCGGCATCACCACCGGTGCGCGGGGGGCGCTCGGCTGGGTCGGCGCGTTCGGCGTTCTTGTCGCCGGCGGCGTGCCGGGCGGGGTCGCACCCTGACCCTGCAGCGCCGGGTTGAGCTGGAAGGCCGGCCCGCCCGGGGGGGAGTTGCGCCGCGGCTCGTCGCGGCCGCCGGGGGTGCGGTCCTCGTGGCGGCCATCCGGCCGTCCCTCCTGGCGCCCATCCTGGCGCGGCTCGCCGCGCCGGTCCGGCGCGCCGGCGCGATCGTCGTCACGACCATTTCCACCGTCGCGCCCACCCTCGCGTCCACCTTCCCGTCCACCATCTCGCCGCGGCGGAACGCCGGTTGTGGGCACGTTGGGCTGCGCCGGCTGCTGGGTGGCCGGGCCCTGCAGGGCCGGATTCAGGCGGATGGACTCGATGGCATTGCCGTCGCGGCGGTCTTCCCGTCGATCGTCGCGCCGGTCATCGCGGCGATGCTCACGCTCGCGCCGTTCGCGCCAGTCGTGGGCATCCCGAAAATCCTGGCGGTCGCCGCGGCGCCATTCGTCGCGCCGCCAGGGGGTCTCGACCGGGCGGCGGCCCTGCTCGAACTGCTGGCGCGGCAGAGCTGCGCGGGCCCAGTCGCCCTGGTAGCGGAACTGGGCCGGCGGATTGAGCCAGCCGCGCCGCTCATGGGCCTCCCAGCGCGACCATTCGCCGCGCGGCACCGGCTGGCGCAGATAGGGCTGGTTCAGCAGCTCGCGGTGGCGCGGGCTGCAGCGGTAGCCGGGCAGGTAGACCTCGCGGGGGCCCAGCGGGAACCACACCATCTGGCGGCCGACGCCGGCCGGCTGGTCCAGCCAGCCCACCAGGGCCGGGGCGTAGACCGCGCGCCAGCGCGCCTCGCCCGGCACCCAGCCCCAGCGCCCGCTCCAGAACACCCAGCGGCCGTAGTGGAAGGGCGCGAAGCCCCAGGGCGCGTCATCCACCCAGGTCCAGCCCCAGGGGGCGACCCAGGCCCAGCGGCCTTCGCGATAGGGCGCCCAGCCTGGGCTCACGTCGCGCGGCCACCAGATCGGGCCCCAGTCCTCGCTCACCTGCCAGTCGCCGTACCAGGCCAGGTCCTCGGCGCCGGTCATGTCGGCCGGCAGGGCCGGCGCCTCGCGGTCGACAAAGGCCGGGCGCGGTTCGGGCTGCATGGACCAGCGCGCGAATTCGTCCGACTCGGGCTGCACCGGCCGCCAGCCGCCGCCGGCATAGAGCTGGGCGGCCTGGCCGGGGGCCAGCTGGAAGACGCTGCCATCACTCTGCTCGACCCGCAGCGGGCTCTGCCAGGCCGTGGCCCCGGGTTCGCCGCCGCCGGCATCGACCCGGTAGAAGCCCGCGCCCTGGGGCAGGAAGCGGCCCTCGGGGCTGCTGACCACGGTCTCCATGGCGCTGCGCGTGTCGGGCAGCTGCAGGGCCAGGGAGCCGCGCTGCAGATGCAGTTCCAGATGCTGGTCGTCCAGGCGCACCACGCGCAGGCGGGCCGACTCCCCGACGCGCAGCAGGCTGGCGCCGATGCGGATCTCCACCCGCGCGTCGCGCCCGGTCTGCAGCATGTCGCCGCTGGTGAGCGGCCAGTTGCGCGGCTGCTCCACCACCTCGCCGCCTTCGCGGGCCTCCAGGCTCACTCGGCCGTCGATGCGGGCGATGCGGCCCACGCGGGCGGGGGGATCCTCCTGGTCGGCACGGGCGCTGGCCGGCCACAGCAGGCCAGCGGCCAGGCTGGCGATCAGGACCAGCAGGGCGGGCCAGGCTGGCCACACAGGCCAGGCGGGCAGAGCCGCCAGCAGGCGGTGGGCCGCGGATGCCGGCGGGGGACGGAAGGACAGGGTGGACATGGACATCTCCTGGCAGCCCGCGGAGGCGGGCGTGCAACCAGTCTCACTTCAACGGCCCAGGGGCCGTGCCCGCCGACCGCCCGGGCGGCAGGGACATCCATCCCGGGGCCGGCAATGTGAGCAGACGTGACCGCGGCGGTGCTCAGGTTCGCCCCAGGAGGAGGCAGCCCGCTGACCGGCCCTGCTGCCTGCGCGACCGGTGCCGGCCAGGGGCTCAGGCATGATGGCCGGCCGCCCGCCCCCAGCTCGCCGGCCTGCCTCCAGGCCGGCCCGCGGCGGCGCCCCCCGCACCTTGTGCCCGGTCAGCCGTCTTCGGCCCCGGGCCGTCTTCATGCTGCTCGGAACCCTCTACGCCCTCGCGGCCGGCCTGATGTGGGGCCTGGTCTTCATCGGACCGGTGCTGCTGCCCGACTACCCGGCCCTGCTGCAGTCCTTCGGCCGCTACCTGGCCTTCGGCCTCATCGCCCTGCCCCTGGCCTGGATAGACCGCTCGCGCCTGCGCGAATTCAGCCGCAGCGACTGGCTGGCCGCGCTGGAGCTGGCCTTCATCGGCAACCTGCTCTATTACGCCTTCCTGGCTTCGGCCATCCAGCGTGCCGGCGCGCCCCTGCCCACCATGATCATCGGCACCCTGCCGGTGGTCATCGCCCTCACCTCCAACTGGCGCGATGCCGAGCGCGACGGCCGCCTGCCCTGGCTCAAGCTGCTGCCCAGCCTGGGGGTCATCGCTTTGGGCATCGCCCTGGTCAACCACACCGAGCTGGCCGAGCGGGCCGCCAGCGCCACGGCTTCCGCCGCCCTGGGCGACTACGCCCTGGGTGCGCTGCTGGCCGTGGGTGCGGTGATCTGCTGGACCTGGTACCCCATCCGCAACGCCGACTGGCTGCGCGCCCACCCCGACCGCCATCCGCGCTCCTGGGCCACCGCCCAGGGTGTGGCCACCCTGCCGCTGGCGCTGGTGGGCTATGCCGGCTTCTGGGCCTGGCAGGCCGGTTTCGCCCAAGGCCCGGCGGCCAGCTTCCCCATGCCCCTGGGCCCGCGGCCGCTGGTCTATGTGGCGCTGATGTCGGCCATCGGCCTGCTGGCCTCCTGGGCCGGCACCCTGTGCTGGAACGAGGCCAGCCAGCGCCTGCCCACCACCCTGGTGGGCCAGCTCATCGTCTTCGAGACCCTCTCGGCCCTGAGCTATGCCTACGCCCTGCGCGGCCAGTGGCCGGCCGCGCCCACCCTGGCCGGCATCAGCCTGCTGGTGATCGGCGTGCTGCTGGCCCTGCGCGTCAAGCCCGAGCCCGTGGCCGCGCTGCGCGAGCACACGGCCTGAGCGGTCGGAACGGCGTGAATGGCATGAACCTGCCCGAGCCCCCTCCCGTGCCTGCGCCTGTCGCCGCGCCGCTGTGGCGCGCGCCGCGCTGGGCCCTGGCCATGCTGCTGGCCACCCTGGGCACGCTGGGGCCGTTTGCGGTCGACACCTATCTGCCGGCGTTCACCGGCATCGCCGCCTCGCTGGGCGCCACGCCGCTGGAGATGCAGCAGACGCTCTCGGCCTATCTGCTGGGCTTTGCGGTGATGAACCTCTTCCACGGCGCCCTGGCCGACAGCTTCGGCCGCCGGCCCGTGGTGCTCACCGGCGTGGCCATGTTCACCCTGGCCTCGGTGGGCTGTGCCCTCAGCACCCATGTGGGCACGCTGATCGCCTTCCGCGCCCTGCAGGGCATGTCCACCGGCGCCGGGGTGGTGGTCTCGCGGGCGGTGATCCGCGATCTATTCCCGCCCGCCGAGGCCCAGCGCCTCATGTCCCAGGTCACCATCTTCTTCGGCATCGCCCCGGCGGTGGCGCCGGTGATCGGCGGCTGGCTCTTCGTGCACCTGGGCTGGCGCGTGGTCTTCTGGTTCCTGGTGCTGGTGGGCGTGCTGATCTGGCTGGGCATCTGGCGGGCCCTGCCCGAAACCCTGGCCCCGGCCCAGCGCCAGCCCTTCGCGCCGCGGCCGCTGCTGCGCGGCTATGGGCAGCTGGGCGGCAGCCGGCGCTTCTGGCTGCTGGCCCTGGCCTCGGGCGTGCCCTTCAACGGCATGTTCCTCTACGTGCTCTCGGCGCCGGTCTACCTGGGCGAGCTGCTGGGCCTGGCGCCCACCCAGTTCTTCTGGTTCTTCCTGCTCAACATCCTGGGCATCATGGGCGGCGCCTGGCTGAGCGGCCGGCTGGCCGGGCGCTATACCCGGCGCCGCCAGGTGCGCCTGGGCTTCATCATCCTCATCGTCGCCACCCTGGTGAACCTCGGCGCCACCCTGGGCTTCGACGTGCGCTTCCCGCTCGCCCTGCTGCCCATCGTGGCCTACAGCCTGGGCTGGGCCCTGCTGGTGCCCGCAGTGACGCTCATGGTGCTCGATCTCTTTCCGGCCCGGCGCGGCATGGCCTCCTCGCTGCAGGCCACCGTAGGCAGCACGGCCAATGCCCTGGTGGCCGGCGTCATCGCCCCGCTGGTGATGCATGACACGCGACTGCTGGCCCTGGGCTCGGCCGGCTTCATGCTGGTGGGCTTCATCGCCTGGCAGCACGTGAAACGCGATCTGCCGGCCGAGATGCA
>JBJOKP010000176.1:0-5749 GCA_046046045.1 Pseudomonadota bacterium
ACCGGCTCCCACTGCCCGCCGCCCAGGCCGGAGACCAGGGCGAACACCGGCTTGGCCGCGAGGCGGGCGTCGAGCTGGGCCGCCCAGGTCTCGGGCGCTCCGCTCAGTTCCCACACCTCGTGTTCCCAGAACCGTTCCGTGCGGAACAACATCTCGGCAGCGCTGGACATGGTGCGCTGGCCCGGCGCGTAGTTGCCGTTCTTCTGCGAGATGGCGGCCTTGAGCGTCTGCACGAAGGCATCGCGGCGGGCCGGGCTCACATCGGGCGTCACCACCGTGGCCAGGGACAGGCGCGTGGCGGTCACCCCCGGCGACCAGCGGGCCGACAGCGTGCGCAGATAGGCCTGCAGCCCCGTCAGCTCGGTGGCCGAGAAGTCGTAGCGCGGCATGATGGGACTGAGCTCGCGGCCCTCCACATGCCGGCCATGCACGATGGCCGCGGCCAGTCCGGCCTCGTCCAGCGGCGCATGACGGGGATTGAAGTTCTTGTTGGTCCGGAAGGACATGTTCACCACCGCCCGAGGGTCATCGGTGAAGATGATGCGGCCGGCCACCGGCAGCACGAGCTCCGTGCCCTCCACGGCACCCAGACCGCTGCGGCGATGGCAGTTCACGCAGGCCAGGCTCTTGCCTTCGGTGATCACGCCACCCAGTCGGGTGCCACGGATGGGCTTGCCGCCTTCCCCGCGCCCCTCGAGATAGATGCCGCGGCCCAGTTCCCAGGCCGGACCGGAAGCGGGCGCGTCGGCCATGGCCTCTGCCCCCCCCGGGCCGGTACGGGTGATGGGGGTGCGTGGCTGCTGGGCGCGCGGGAACTCGCCGATCCTGGGCGCGGCTGTGCCACTGCCTGAAGCTCCTGCCGCGACCGGCATGACCCGGCCACGCGGCACGATGCGACGCGGCGGCTCAGCCGCGTCAGCGGCCTCCGTTGCCGGCCCTGGCAGGGCATGGGACGCTGCAGCCGCCGGTGCCATGGCCTGGGCACGCAGAGCGACAGGCAGCAGCAGCAAGCCCATGCTCAGGGCCAGCCCGGCCCAGCCTGCCAAATGATGCGGACGACCGCGACCGTCCCGCGGCACGGGGCCAGACGCCTGGGCGTTCAACGAGGGGGACACAACGGGATGCGGCTTCATGCGGTCAGCTCCGGGAACGGTGCGGGTGCGGGAACGGAAGCGGGTGCGGGAACGGCAGCGGGTGCCGCGCCAACGCCAGCAAGACGCCGGCCGGCACGGTCCACGCGGACGCGCGCCAGGGCCAGGGCCCTGCAGCGGCGGCTCCAAGGCGAAACGCCCATGACGGAATCATGGGCGCCTGGTCATGCGAGCCCTTTCGGGCTCGCGCACACGTGGGTCCCAGGCACCCGGCCTGGAACGGGCCGGGTGCCTGGCCATGCAACGCTCAGTTGGCGGCGGTGCCCGGGTTCATGCACTTGGCCATGGCGGTGCGGAGGGCCACGCCCGACAGACCCTGGGCCTGCGCATCGGCACGGCAACGGCTGAACTCGGCACCGCGGTTCTGCGTCGTCTGCAGATGCACCTTCTCCTGGGCCTGGCGCTCGGCCTTGGTGAGGTGGCGGCGACCTGAAGAGGCCGCATCAGCCGGGGCGTCGGCACGACCACCGCCGTGCTGGCCCGCTTCGGTGCGGGGCTTGTGCTCCTCGCCACGGCCTTCGCCGTGCTTGCCGGCCTCGCTGCCGGCCTGCGCGGCCAGGGGCAGCGCCAGACAGACGGCCGCCAGGGCCGGAAGGGCGAGGGAGATGAGGGACTTGATCTTCGACATGGGAACTCCTGGATCAGGAAGACGGAAGAAGCTGGGGATCGGTGCGGCCGGCTGGACGGCCCCTGCGGGACAGGGACATGGACCGGGCCGCTCCGGTGGGAAGGGGGAAGGCGCTGCTTGGGGACTCAGCGCTTGACGCCGATCAGCTCGACATCGAAAGCCAGGGTCTCGTGCGGACCGATGACCTGGCCCACGCCGCGCTCGCCATAGGCCAGCTGCGAGGGGATCACGATCTCCCACCGGGAACCCTGGGGCATCTGCTTGAGCGCTTCGCGCCAGCCCATGATGACCTGGTTCATCTTCAGCAGAGCGGTCTTGTTCTCCTCGGTGGCGTCGAACTCGGTGCCATCGATCAGGGTGCCGCGGTAGCGCACTTCCACCACGTCCAGTTCGGTGGGCTTGGCACCGCTGCCTTCCTTCACCACCCGGTAAGCCACGCCATTGCTCAGGGCCTTGACCCCGGGCTTGGCCTTGAAGGCGGCCAGGTAGTCCGCACCGCGCTTGCGGTTCTTCTCACCCAGGTCCTTCAGGTTGGCGGCCATCGAGCGCCGCAGCTCGGTCTGCAGCTGGTTCATCACCACGCGGATCTCCTTCTCGGAGAGCTGCAGCGGCTTGCCTGCATGGGCGTCGCGCATGCCCTGGATGATGGCTTCCAGGTCATAGGGCACGTCACTCTTGGTGAAGTTGCGGATGGAGACCACGCCCGAGGCGTAGCTCATCTTGGCGCTGTCCAGGCGCGCGGCCGGCGTCGAGGCGGCCGCGGCCGGGGCGACGGGCGCAGAGGCCGCAGCCGCCGGGGCGTCAGCAGCCTGGGCCAGGGTGCCCAGGCCCGCCAGCAGCAGGGCCAGGGCAGCGCCGCGGCCAGGCTGGCAGGCAGAAGACAGGGAACGGGACAGTGTGCTCATGGGGAACTTCGGCATCATGGTTCTGGCTGGAGGGGGAGGCGGGGACAGGCTGGAAACACCAGCAAGGGTATTCCCGGAGGATATCGGCTGGCCGATCGAATTTTCCAGAATGCCCCGCGTGAGATTCACACGCGGGACAGTCCTTCTGTCGTCGGCCGGCCGACCCAGGCCTGTCCCCGGTCGGTCAGGCCTGCTTCAGCGGGCGATCACGCCCACCGGGGCAACCGGAGCCCAGTCCCCGGCCACGCCGGCCGAGTTCACGGCCCGCACCTGCATCCACACGTTGGCCACGTTGCTGGCGGCCACCGGCAGCGTGTACAGCGTGCCGCTGGTGACGCCGGTGGAAATCAGCGTGGCGCCGGTCATCGCGTTGTTGTTCGCCCACCGGATCTCGTAGCGCGTTGCCACACCGCCGCGGAAGTTCAGGCCACCGGACACCGTGCCGCCAGCCTGCCCATTGCGGGCGCTCACCGTGGTCGGCGCCGTGCCCAGGGTGACCTGGGTCAGGGTCGGCGAGGCCGCGGAGGTGTTGCCGCCACCGTTCACGGCCACCACCCGGAAGTAGTAGGTCCTGTTGGCGGTGAGGCCAGACACGTTCAGCGAGGTGCCGGTCAGGTTGCCGGTCGTGCTCAGGCCCTGGGTGAAGGTCGCGTTGGTCGCACGCTGCACGGTGTAGCTGCTGGCACCGGTGCCGACCCAGTTCAGGGTCAGCGAGGTGTTGGCAAGGTTGCTCACCGTGGGGGCGGCAGCCACTGCGGTCGCCAGCGTCCAGGCATTGGCAGCGGCCGAGGCCGTGCCAATCAGGCCGTTGTTGAGCGCTTGCACTTGATAGAAGTACTGCGTGCTCGTGGTGCCCGTGATGGTGTAGCTGCTGCCGGTGACGTTCTGCCAGGCGGCCGTGGCCAGAGCGGCGTCCGAGGCAGCCACCTTGATCTGGTAGCCCGTGGCGTTGCTGGCACTCAGGTTCAGCACGATGCTGCTGGCGGTGCGGCTGGCCACCGTGGCGGCGGCCGTGCCGGGCAGACCCAGGAAGCTGCGGGTGGTGGCCGACGGCGCGAAGGCCGAGGCACTCGCAGCGTTGGCCGCACTCAGGGCCTGCACCTCGAACTGCACGTAGCTACCGGCGGTCAGGCCGGTGGCGGTGTAGCTTGTGGCGCCGGTCACGGCGTTCCAGGCACCCATGGTGCAAGTCTCGCCAGTGGCCGCGATGGCCTGGCAATAGCGCACCTGGTAGCTGGCCGCGCCCTGGGCAGCCGCCCAGCTGACCGTGGCCGAGGTCGTGCTGTTGAGCAGCAGGCCTGTGCCGGTGAAGGTCGGTGCCATCGGCGGCGTGTTGACCGCTGCGGATTCGACACCGGCCGTGGTGCCACCGCCCGTGGCAGGCAGATCCATCGCCGCGGATGCCCCCGACGCGGCTTCACCCTTCACGTTCACCGCCACCACCTGGTAGGTGACCGACGCGGTAGCACCTGACGCGCCCACCACCGCGTCAACGCGGTAGACGTAGCTGGCGCCAGGCTGGGCCGTGGTGTCGTCGAAGCTGTAGCTGGTCGTGCCAGCCACGCGGGCCAGGGTACCGATCTGGTCGAAGGCCCCGCTGCCAGCCACCTGGCGCATCACGTTGAAGCTGGTCGCCGGCGCGTTGGCGGCGAGGGACCAGCCCAGCGTGACGGCGTTGGTGGCAATGGTCGACGGCGTCGGTGCAGCCAGGGCATCCGGCACCGGCACGACGATGGGCAGGCTGTCGATGTAGCTGGTCGCGTTGGCCAGGGTGTTGACCAGGGCCGGCACGCCAGGCAGGCCGCTGCCAGGCTTGTTCAGGCCGCGCACATTGGTCAGGCCGGTGGCGACATCGGCGAAGCTGCCGCCGTTGATCGACCGCTGGACGCGGAAGCCCACCTCGGCCGACGAATCGGTCAGGGAGGCTACGGCGCCATAGGGCGTCGCATCCGTCCAGCTGACCGTGCGGCTGCCGTCGCCATTCACCGACACGCCACCAAGGGCCGGAGCCTTGACCAGCAAGTCCTTGGCATCGAACTGCCAGGGGCGCATGAAGTCGTTCTCTTCGTGGCCCAGGATGTGGCAGTGCCAGGTGTATTCCCAGCCGAAGTTGTAGAGCTGGTTGGTGACCACGGCCGGCATGCCGGTGCTGGGGTCGATCTGGCTGAAGCCATAGGGCGAATCCAGCGGCTGGCTCGGGTCCATCGGACGGATCGAGTCAGGCACGCCAAAACCCGGCAGCGGCGGACGCTTGGCCTTGACGGCCACGATGATGTCCTCCAGCGGGTTCATCCGCACGGTTTCCTTCCAGCCCAGTTCATTGGCGTCAGGCGGCATGATGAAGCCGTCCCAGCTGACCCGGTTGATCAGCTGCACGTTGAGCAGGTGGAAGTGCACCGGGTGGGTGTCCACGCCGTTGTGGGTGATCTTCCAGATCTGGGTCTCGCCATCGGCGAACATCTCGGTGGGCGCATCGACGAAGGCCAGCGGAATGGTGGTCTGGACCAGGCCGCTGGTGAAGGGCAGCTCGGTGCTGAAGGTCGCGTTCAGGCGGCCGTAGGTGGGGTCGAACAGTTCCTGGATGCCCTTGTTCTTCACCAGGTAGTTGCTGCTCACCGCATTGGCCGTGGCGGTGGCTTGCACGCTGCCCACGCCGGACGGCGGGGTGCCGAGCGTGACGGTCGGCACTTCGTTGGCCGCGTAGCCGCTGCCCGGATGGGTCAGCGACACGTTGAACACCCGACCCGTGGCCGTGGCCGTGGCACCGGTGCCATTGCCACCGGTGAAGGTGTAGGTGATGGGCGTGATGTCCGGATTGGTCGAGTTGGCGTCCAGGTCGATGTAGCCGCCGCCGCCGAAGATGGTCGGCTTGTCCGGGAAGGGAATGTCCACCTTGATGGCGTCGACGAAGCCCGAGCTGGTGGCCTTGGCCCCCGTGCCGCCACCACCGGTGATGCTCACCAGCGGCGCTGCGGAGTAGCCCTTGCCCGGGGTGGTGACATTGATGCCGACCACCTTGCCGGCGCTCACCACGGCCGTGGCCACGGGCTTGGTGCCGCCAGCCG
>JBJOKP010000177.1:0-5740 GCA_046046045.1 Pseudomonadota bacterium
CGGCCTCAGCGAGCAGCCGGCCGCCGGCAAGGGTCACGGCCCCGACGCCGCCAAGATCGCCCGCTCGGTGGACTGCGCCAGCTGCCATACCCAGCTCTGGAAGCAGGCCCAGGCCGATGGCAGCGCCACCAGCAAGCCGCGCCTGGGCGTGGTGGCCGCCAATGTCGAGGCCTACCAGCAGTCTTTCCATGCCCGGCCCAAGAAGGGCAAGGCCGGTGCGCCTGTCAATGCCACCTGTGACGGCTGCCATGACACCCACAGCTTCAACATTCCCAGCGCCAAGAGCCCGGAGCATGCCGCGTGGCGAGTGAACAGCCCGGCGATGTGCGGCGACAAGTGCCACAGCGACGAACTGGAGGAATACACCGGCTCCGTCCATGGCAAGGCCTTGTTCGACAAGAAGGACCACAAGGCCGCCGTCTGCGCCGACTGCCACAGCGCGCACGACATCGGCAACACCTCGGCCGACAAGGTCAAGCTGGCCATCACGGCCAGCTGCGGCGGCTGCCACGAGGAGAACTACAGGTCCTACAAGGCCACCTACCACGGCCAGATCAGCACCCTGGGCTATGCCTACACGGCCAAGTGCTTCGACTGCCATGGCAGCCACGGCATCCTGGCGGCCACCGACAAGGATTCCAAGGTCCACCCGGACAACCGCCTGGACACCTGCAAGAGCTGCCACAACGGCAAGAAGGGCGCGGCCGAGGCCCCGGCTGGCTTTGCCAGCTTCCAGCCGCACGGCAACACGCATGACTTCGAACGCTATCCGCAGATGTGGATCGGCTTCCAGATCATGGTGCAGCTGCTGGTGGGTACCTTCGGCTTCTTCTGGCTGCACACGCTGCTGTGGTTCTACCGTGAGTGGAAGGACCGCAAGGAGGGCAAGACCATCAAGCATGTCGACGCCGCCGCGCTCCGTGGTGCTGACCCGCATGCCGGCAAACATTTCCGGCGCTTCAGTGCGATCTGGCGCCTGGGCCACATCTCGTTTGCGCTGAGCCTGATGATCCTCACCCTCACGGGCATGCCGCTCTTCTACCCCGAAGCGCCCTGGGCCCCGGTGGTGATGAACCTGCTGGGTGGCCCCCACGTGGCCGGGCTCATCCACCGTGCCAATGCGGTGGTCTTCGCCGGCGTGTTCTTCTGGCACCTGGCCTACATGGCGCTCATCCTGTGGCGCCGCCGTGCCACCTGGCGCTGGTTCGGCCCGGACTCCATGATCCCCGGCCTGCAGGACCTCAAGGACATCATCGCCATGTTCAAGTGGTTCTTCGGCAAGGCCCCGCGGCCGGTGTTCGACCGCTGGACCTACTGGGAGAAGTTCGACTACTGGGCTCCCTTCTGGGGCGTGACCATCATCGGCGTGAGCGGCCTGGTGATGTGGCTGCCCGGCTTCTTCGGCAGCTTCCTGCCAGGCTGGGTGTTCAACGTGGCGGCCATCTTCCATGGCGAGGAGGCCTTCCTGGCGGTGGTCTTCCTGTTCACCGTCCACTTCTTCAACAACCACTTCCGGCCCGACAAGTTCCCCATCGAGATCGTGATGTTCACCGGCACCATGAGCCTGGAGCACTTCAAGCGCGAGCACCCGCTGCAGTACGAGCGCCTGCGTGCCTCGGGCGAACTGGAGCAGCACCTGGTGGACGCCCCGTCTGCCCCCATGACCCTGGCCTCCAAGGTGCTTGGCTTCACCCTCATCGCCTTTGGTCTGACCCTGCTCACCGGCGTGGCGATCGGCTTCTTTGGCAGCCTGCACGCTTGACGCGGCGCAAGCAGTCAGACGTGACCAGGCATTAAAAAAGTCACACGGCAGCGTGACTCAGGTGGGACAGGCAGTGACCTCGGAAACAGGCACGAGCACAGATACCCCACAGGGAATGGCTGCCAGATCACAACGGAGAACCGTATGAAGATGTCCAGCATCCGCTGGGGCCTGGCGGCCCTGGCCTTCGCAGCCCTCGCCGGCTGCGGCGGTGGAGGCGGCGGGAGCACCCCGGTCACGCCCCCGGTCGATATCCCGGTGCCGGTACCCACGGGCAGTTCGCCCGTGACGCTCTCGGCCTCCACGCCGGCTGCCACCTTTGCGGCGCTGGACCTCAAGGTCAACGTCGGGCGGGTCACGATCGCCAGCCCGCCGGTGGTGCACTTCTCCATCACCGACGCCGACGGCAACGCCATCATTGGCTACGGCAGCAAGGCGCAGAGCGCGACCGCCACCGTGGCCAGCTATCCCAACCTGGCCTTCTCCCTGGCCAAGCTGGTGCCTGGCAGCGATGGTGCGCCGAGCAAGTGGGTGAGCTACATCGTCACCACGGTGCCGACCAAGAATGCCACCACGGGTGTCATCACCGCATCCGCCCCCACCCGCCCGTCGACCGACAACACCGGCACGCTGGTGGATAACGGCAACGGCACCTATTCCTATACCTTCTTCCGCGACGTCACCCAGGCCAAGGCCGCCGTGGCCGCCATGGCCGCCAGTGCCGCACCGAACAATGTCGCGGACCTCGGTGACCTGAGCTATGACGCCAGCCTGGTCCATCGCCTGACCATCCAGTTCTCGGGCAATGCCCCTGGCACCGGCACGAACACGGCCGATGCCAAGCAGGTCGTCGCGGGCGTGCCCATGCTCAAGCCCAAGGACATCATCTACGACTTCATCCCGGCCACAGGCAAGGCCGTGACCGCGACGGACACGAGCCGCGAAGTCGTCGCCGTCTCCAAGTGCAATGAGTGCCACCGGCAACTCGGCGGCATCCCGGGTGACAGCAGCGAAAGTTCCGGAGCCGCCTTCCACGGTGGCAGCCGCAACGAGACACGCTACTGCGTGGTCTGCCACACCGACCAGCGCAAGTACGGCCGCACCGAAGCGCCGATCAATGCGGCGACCAATACCTTCACGGTCGTTGCGCCGGCCACGGCCACCGCGACCTACCGGGTAGACGGACGCTCGGTGGGTGATCTGCCCAACCTGATCCACAAGACCCACATGGGCAAGCTGCTGGCGAAGAAGGACTACAACTTCGGCGGCGTGCTGTTCAACGAGGTGCTGTATCCGCAGGACATGCGCAACTGCACCAAGTGCCATGACGGTTCTGACACCTCGACGGCCAAGACTGCTCAAGGCAACAACTGGAAGGACGTGCCGAGCCGACTGGCCTGCGGGGCCTGCCATGACGGCATCAACTTCGCCACCGGCAAGGGCGTGACCCTGGCCGACGCAGCCAAGGGCCTGACCTCCACCGACATCCTCGGCACCGGTCGCGCCCACCCGGCCACGGCGGACCTGACGGCCGATGACTCCAAGTGCGCGCTGTGCCACAACGCCGCTTCCATCGACGTGGCCCACCTGCCGGTGACACCGCCGAACAAGGACAACGCTCTGCTGGCCGGTGGCACCAACAACAACACCAACGCCGCCTGGATCGCCTCGAACACCAGCCGCCTGCCGGCTGGCGCCATCAAGGTGAGCTACGAGATCCAGACGGTGGACACCGTGGTGGATGCCGTGGACGCGACCAAGAAGCACCCGCGGATGGTCTTCCGCATGTTGCAGAACGGTGTGGTCAAGCCCCTCAACGACTTTGCGACCACCTCGGCCAACGCCAAGACCGGCACGAAGGAGATCTGGGACAACTTCATGGGAGCACCCAGCGTCTACTTCGTCTACGCCTTGCCGCAGGACGGCGTGACGGCGCCAGCGGACTTCAACGCCTCGTCCTCGGCCTATCTGCGCAACTTGTGGAATGGCACAGTCGCGACAGCGGCCAGCGCCGGCACCCTCACGGGCCCGGATGGCAGCGGCTGGTATACCGCCACCATCACCGGCACGGTGATCCCCGACGAGGCGGTGATGCTGACGGGTGGACTGGGCTACTCCTACGGCGTGAAGGCCACGATGCCCCTGACGCAGACCAACCTCGACGAGTACCCGGTGACGCCGTCGACCGCCACAGGCCTGACCGCAGGCATGCCCAATGCCACTGGCGGCCTGATCGTGATCGCCCCGAACGTCGCCAAGGTCGGCACTGGCTACACCGGCCGGCGCCCCATCGTCGAAGACGCCCGCTGCAACAACTGCCACCAGGAACTGGGCACCTTCACCGAAGATGCCTTCCACGCCGGGCAGCGCAACGATGGCACGTCGTGCTCGTGGTGCCACACGCCCAACCGCACCAGCAGCGGCTGGTCGGCCGACTCGACGAGCTTCGTGCACGCCATCCACGGCGGCGCCAAGCGCAAGACGCCGTTCAACTGGCATGCCGGCGCCGCGGGCGAGGACTTCTCGGCCGTCAAGTACCCGGGCATCCTGGCCCAGTGCGAGACCTGCCACCTGCCGGGCACCTATGACTTCAGCGCCACGGCCTCGGCCGATGCAGTCGGCTTGGACCTCCGCACTGGGGCGGTCGACCCAGCCAAGGACAAGCGCCTGCACCGGACGGTAGCCACCGGCACGCTGGCCAGCAGTTCGGCCACGGCCTTCACCTTCTCGCCCTACATCACCCAGGACGTGAACTACGGTGCGGGCTTCAGCGTGACCACTGCGACGGGCGCAACTACGGCCGCCGCGGGGACGACGCTGGTGATCTCCCCGACCACCACGGTCTGCTTCGCCTGCCATGACGCCGAGACAGCCGCCTCTGTCGGTGGTTCCGGCCTGCCGCCCAAGAAGCACATGACCGACAACGGCGGCTCGATCTACGCCCCGCGCAGCACCGCGCTGGGCACGACCGAGCAGTGCCTGATCTGCCACGGCCCCGGTCCGGACAGGCTCGCCAACATCAAGGACATGCACAACAAGTAAGCCCCCCGTGGCCAGAGGCCCTCGTGGCCTCTGCCGCGGACGGTGGCCCGTCCCGGTCCTCATCCCGCAGGCATGACGACCAACCAGGTGCCCCGACCCGGCCGTGACCCTCACCGCCGGGTCTTTTCACTCCTGCATCCCTCTGCGCGGGCGTCCAACGCAAGTTCACACGCTCCGCTTTCCTCGTCGTTTTCCGCCTCGTTTGCCGTCTCGTTTTCCATTCCGCCTCTCCTTCCATCCTCCATGTCAGCACTGGCTGCCATGGGCATGACCGACAGCATGACCTTCGTCCCCTCGTCCTACGCCGCGGCCACCCGCGCCCACCGCGCTCCTGCCCTCGCCGGGCCGGGTCCTCGCCCCTTGCCGGGCCGTGCCCTGGTGCTGGCCGGGCTGATCCTGAGTTCCCTGTCTGCCTGGTCGGCGGGCACGCCGGCCGCCTCTGCAGCGGGCGCAACGGGGGCTACTGGAGCTACAGGCGCGCCCCTCGCACCGGCAGGCGCCGCCGCCAGTTCGCCCCACGGCACCATGAGCGGCAAGCCTGCCGGGATGGCCCATCCCGGCGCCCAGGCCGCCTCGTCTGCACGGGCCTTGCCGCCGCGCCCCGCCCCCCGGCCGGCTGCCAAGCCGGCACCCCTGCTGGATCTGAACAGGGCCAGCGCCGCCGAACTGGCCAAGCTGCCTGGCCTCAGCGCCGACGACGCCCAGCGCATCGTCGCCGGCCGACCCTACCTCAGCAAGACAGACCTGGCGACGCGCCACATCCTGCCTACCGGCGTGTACCTGGCCATCCGCCGTTCGGTCGTCGCCCTGCCCACCGGGCCCGTCACCGGCCGACCAGGTGATGCCGTCTCGAAACGGGCACGCTCGGCCGCCCAGGCCGCCAGCCGCCCTGCCCTCCCCTCGTCCACCCCCTCGACGCCATGAACCTCCCGATGC
>JBJOKP010000178.1:0-5734 GCA_046046045.1 Pseudomonadota bacterium
ACCATCTCCTCGACCGCGTTGACGTTGCTGTAGGTGACGTAGCCGTCGGCGTCGGCGCTGGGATGCTTGGGGTCGTGCACGCGACGGCCGGGGGTGCTGTCCTCCACCACCTGGGCGACCTTGACGCCGGCGGCGCCAGCCTCGCCCATGGGCACGGTCTGGAACATCACCTGGCGGGCCTTGAAGGCGCTGCCGTCGGGACCGGCCACGGTGTCGGCATTGGCCAGGTTGGTGGCCACGGTGTTGAGGCGCTGGCTCTGCGCACTCACCGCCGAGCCCGAGACATTGAAGATCTGCAGCATGGACATGATGGTTCAGCGCCCGGCGCTGCCTCACTGGCCCTTGATGGCGTTGAGCATGGTGCTCACGCCGGAATTGATGAAGCGCAGGGTGGCCTCGTACTTCACCGCGTTGTCGGCGAAGCTGGCGCGCTCGCGGTCCATGTCCACCGTGTTGCGGTCCAGGTTGGTCATGGCCGGCGCGGCGTACTGGAGCTGGGTCTCGGTCCGGGCCGAGAGATTCACGTTCATGTGACCCTGGGCGGTGGTGGCCAGGCTGGCCGGCTTCAGTTCCCCGCTGGCCTGACGCAGGGCGGTGGCGAAGTCCATCTCGCGCGCCTGGTAGCCCGGGGTGTCGGCGTTGGCGATGTTGCTGGCGATCAGGCGCTGACGCTCGGCGCGCAGTGCCAGCGCCTGGGACTGGAAGTCCAGGGTATGTGCCATGCGTTGGATGAGATCGGCCATGAGGGGCTCCGGCTCGCTGCGGGGTGGGCGGCGGGTCGACCTGTCTCGAAGCACTCGGCCTGGAAGGAGGTTGACCTGCCGCTTGCGATCATTGTTGGCAGACAGCCGGCAAACATGAGGCGGATAAGCGGGCGCCTGACCGCCCATCTCCGGCCCTAGCAGCCTGGGCCGGCGCCTAGAGTGGCCGCATGTTCCCCATGCTCGCCCGGGCCTCTGCCCGTGCCCACCCTCTCGATCCGGCCTCTTCCCAGCGCCGTCCGGGCAGCCCGGCCGCAGTGCCGGGCCTGTCGCGGGTCATGCTGAAGGTGCTGCAGGATGCGCTCCTGATCGTCGGCCTGATGGTGATCGCCCTTACGCCGGCCGTCGGCGCGGACCCGGCCCAGGCCCAGGGCAGCGGCGCCCAAGCCCCTGCCCTCCCATCTTCTCTGCCATCGGCCCTCCAGCTGCAGCTGCAGGCCCTCACCGCCGGCCAGGTGGCGGCGCCGGGCAGCGCCCGGGTGGAAGTGGTGCCGGGCCAGCTCGACCCGCGCCTCAAGCTCGCGCCCTGCGACCGCATCGAACCCTATCTGCCCACCGGCGCCCGGCTCTGGGGCAGCAGCAAGGTGGGCCTGCGCTGCACGGCCGGGCCGGTGCGCTGGAATGTCTACCTGCCGGTGACCGTCAAGGTCTGGAGCCTGGCCCTGGTGGCCACCCGACCGCTGGCCGCGGGCACCGATCTCGGCCCGGCCGACCTGGCCCTGGCCGAGGTGGACATCGCCGCCGCCCCCGCCGCCACCTTCGACCGCCTCGACGGCCTGCTTGGCCGCCGCCTGGCCGCCCCGCTGGCGCCTGGCGCGGCGCTGCGCAGCGACATGCTGCGCTCGCGCCAGTGGTTTGCGGCCGGCGAGAGCGTGACCGTCATCGCCCAGGGGCCGGGCTTTGCCGTCAGCGGTGCGGGCGAGGCCCTGGGACCAGGCATCGAGGGCCAGTCCGTGCGGGTGCGCACCGAGGGCGGCCGGGTGCTGACCGGCACGGCCACCGGTGACCACCGGGTGGAGATACGCTGATGCGGCCGATCTGCCCCCGGCTGCCGCGGCCTGGTCGGACCGGGGCCGCAGCAGTGACCGGCCTCAAGTCCGCCGCCAGGTCGGCCGATAGCCGGTCATCATGGCGGCGGCACGCAGACCCACCCCGCGAACCGGGGATTCAAGTTCCACCTCACGGCTCCGAAATCCGGAGTGGGTGTGGCGCGGTGGGCATCGCCATCGTCACGACGGCGCGGCATCCGCGCGCATCGGCACGCAGAATCGACCCGGCCACCGGCTGGGCCTGCTGGCCGGCGCCGGAGGTGTCGCCTGCAGCCGCCCTGCACGGGCCCGATGGGGTCGCAAGGAGATGAGCATGAACATGAAGATCGGACAGACCGGCGCCGCGCCGGCAGTGAACACCGTGGCTGGCAACACCAGCGGCCAGGAAGCGACGCACACGCAGCGCCAGAAGTCCGCGGGCGGCGCGGCAGCCAGCACGGGCAGCAGCGCCCAGGTGCAGCTGTCCAGCACGGCCAAGGCCTTGCTGGAAGGGGCGGACGGCGGCTTCGACCAGGCCAAGGTGGACCGCGTCAAGGCCTCCATCGCCGACGGCAGCTACAAGATCAACCCCGAGGCGATCGCCGACAAGCTGATCGCCAATGCGCAGGAAGTGCTGGGCAAGGTCGCCCCGCGCTGACGCGATGAGACGCGCGCGCCGCCTCGGGGCGCGCTGAATGGAGTTTTCCATGGCCAGCCCCGCCCGTGGTGCCCCTGGCACTCAGCCCGCCCTGCCCGCTCAGCCCCTCCTGTCCGCGGCCGCCCAGGCCGCCATTGACCCGGCCCTGCGCCAGGTCGAGCAGGAACTCGCCAGTCTGGGCGATGCCCTGCGCCAGCATGATGCGGGCGCCATGCAGGCCCACGCCCCCGTGCTGCAGCAGGCCCTGGCCGAGGTGGTGAAGCTCTTCGGCCGCATCGGCGGCCAGGGCAGCCTGCCGCCCGAGCTGTGGCAGCGCCTCAACGCGGCCAGCCGCCAGGTGGCCGAGCAGCGCCAGACCGTGCTGCGCAACAGCCTGATCGTGGACCGGGCCGTGGCCCAGCTGGTGCCGGCCACGAGCAGCGCCGCGCCGGCCGGCCACCGTGCCAGCCTGGCGTCGGCCTACCGCGCATGAGCCGGCAGGCCAGCGCGCACGCGCTGGCACGTCATTTCATCTGGTACTTGATCTCGGCCGCACCGCTGAAGGTGGCGCTGCAGCGCCAGCTCACCTCGCGCGAGGAGATGCGGGTGATGACCGAATCCTCGATGCGGATGGCCCGCGCGATCACCGTCAGCTTGTCGGGCGCGATGTCGTAGGTGGCGACCAGGGCCGTGGGCAGGGCCACCGAGGTCTCGCGCAGTTCGGCGTTGTTGCGCGACAGGGCCACCAGGCCGTTCTGGTTGAGATTGAAGTTGCGCGCCATCTCCACCTGCTTGACCGGCGACAGGCAGCGCTTGTTGATGCTCTCGCGGAAGAGCTCGCTGAGGGACATGCCGAACTCGTTGGGCTGGTAGCTGTGCACCTCCACCGCATCGGGCACCAGCAGCGGCAGGGTGGCGCGGTAGAAGCTGGGCGGCTCGCCACTGCTGACATTGCACAGGTCGGCCGCCAGTTCATCGACCATGGCGCGGGTGTCGATGCGCGAGAGAATCTTCTCCACCGGGATGTCGCAGGCCCCGTCCACCTTGCCCGGCGTGGCCGAGCAACCGGCCAGGGTGGCCAGGGTAACCAGACTGGCCACGGTGACCAGGCCGCCGATGCCAAGGCGAAAGGCCGCAGCCCGGCCACCAGGGGTGGTCGGGCTGCAAGGAGTCAAGGCGGTGGGGGAAGAGTGGGCAGTCATGGGCCGGATGAGGCTCCAGCCGGCCCTGCTCAACGCGAGAAGCTCACCACCGGCAGCACCGGGGGCTTCTCGATCAGGGAGGCGATGAAGCTGTTCTTGAGGAAGCGGGTCTGGGCCGACGAGACCAGCTGGCCGGTGCTCACGTCCAGCACCCGCACGCTCACCAGCACGCCATCGGCCGAAGGAGTGTAGGTGCCGGTCACCACGTTCGCCAGCGGCATGGAGTCGCGGATCTTGCGGATGTCCCGGCTCAGCACGAACTCGCCGGACTCGTTGATGATGAGGTCCTTGGTCATGCGCACATCGGCGATGGCCCATCCGCGCACCAGCAATTCATGCATCAGGTGCTCGCTCACCAGGCGGCCGAAGGGCGAGGACTCGCTCAGGTTGCCCAGCGGCGCGATGCTGGTGATGACGGTGGGACGCATGCGGCCTTCACCGGTCGAATTGCGGCTGAGCTGATCAGCCAGGAAGATCATGCCGCTGTTGAACACGCCGGCGGGCGTGTCGGCCCGCTGGGTCACGATGGGCTCGTAGCGGTATGAACCCGCCTCGATGCGGGTATGGGTCGGCACGGCAAAACGCTCATCACCTTGCGTGATGGTCTGGGCATGGGCCTGGACGGCAAACAGGCTGGCGGCAATGGCAGCGGTCAGGGCGATTCGTTTCATGATGGCACTCATGATGGTTCTCCACGCGGAGGGTTCACTTGCAGCAGGACGACACGGCAGGGCGGGCACTGCCGCCATCCGAGACGATCTGCAGCTTTTCAACCGATCGGATCCGCGATTCGGAGTCGCCATTGGGCACGCGGTAGGACACCGGGTAGTCATTGCAGGTGGCGGGCCGTGTCACGGCGACGGACCAGCCGGCCCCGTCACCCCGGCAGGTGGAGCAGGCTTCAGCCACGACGGCCTTTTCGCCCACCACCATGACGGGCGGTGGCGCATAGCTGGTGGCACATCCAGACTGGCCGGCCACCAGGGCCAGGCCAAACAGGGCGGAAAGGGCAGATCGAGCAGGTTTCATGGGACACCTCTTTGGACACCTCATGCGGAGGGCAGGGTTGGAAGCACCTTCCACCACATCTCGGTGACCTGGACGAATGGCCCGTTCTGGGGCGACCCGGTGGTCTGACGGACGAAGGTCCTTACATGGAGAGGTATCGACCCACCCGAACCGGAATTGAGACAGCCATGGTCGTTACTGCCACATCCAGCGCTTCTGCAGATCCCGACGTGAACAAATGCCCGCGCAGCCGGTGCGGTGGCCGCAGGGCGGCGCCCGCACTCAGCCGAGGTAGCGACGGCCTGAGCGATCGTCGCCTGGCGAAGGCAGCGGCAGTTCGACGCTGGCCCGCACCAGCACAGCGACGAGTTCGGCATCCACCGGCTGGCCGTAGCGCAGCTTGAGGTGGCGCTGGCCCTTGCCCACACCTTCGAGCATGGGGAAACGCTCGGCCAGTTGCGCGCCGTTGAAGACCTGCAGGTGCGCATGGCTCTTGTGCAGGGCCAGGGCCAGCAGATTGCGTCCCGCCAGGGTGAAGGTGAGGTTGCCCCACTTCACGGCCTGTTCGAGCTCCGGCGCTTCGGACAGCACCGCCTGCTGCAGGCTGCGGGCACAGGCAGCCTGGGGTTCGCTCAGAGTGTCGAAATAGGCAGCGACCAGGGCGGCGGGACGGACAAGTTGGCGCACGAAGAAGACAGGGCAAAAAGCAGGGACACACCAGGTGGGCAGCAGCCCCTGGTGACGACGCGAGGATGGATGGATACACCCGCGGTGCGGAGGTTCCCTGATCGCCCGGGCCACACCTTGCGCATCATCAAGGCTGACCGGTCGCCCTGGCGGACAACGCAATTCACGATGACCTGACCATGACCTCCTCATGACCCTGGGGTGATCGGGTCATGACCTTGAGGTGACCGGTACATGACCTGACGACCGCCAGGCCATCTGCACCACGGCGTCAGCCGCCCGGCTTCAGGTCTTGGGCAGGGTCACGCCCTTCTGGCCCTGGTACTTGCCGCCGCGGTCCTTGTAGGAGGTTTCGCAGACCTCGTCGCTTTCGAAGAACAGCACCTGGGCACAGCCCTCGCCGGCATAGAT